>CASFSH010000118.1 GCA_949297205.1 uncultured Bacillota bacterium
GTCTGAGGATCGTGGGATGCAATATGAACAACACTGCCGTCAGGTCTGATGTGATCTCTGATAGTCATATTTGCGTGTTCTATGGCTATATATTTGAATCTGTCATCACCTATTTCATATGATGCCCTATAAAGAAGAGGAATGTTCATCATGGAATCTATTATTGTCCAGCCTTCATGTTCATTTCCTTCCCAGTCATTCCATGCTCTTATAAATTTCCCTTTTATATTGAATCTTGAAGCAAGTACAGACGCTGCGTATAAAAATCTTGTTCTTGAATCTTCATTACCGGTATATCTGTAATTCACACCACTTAATATGTTCCACATAAAGCCCACGTCATGATGAAGTTCTTTATACATTTTTAATGCCTTATCCATAAGTTTTTCCGATGTTTCTGCAGTAATGCGATATTCTTCATTTTTTGTTGCAATATACATAAGCCACATCATACCGCCCCAGAATCCGTTTGTCCACCACGCAGGTGCGTCATCAATTCTATTATCATGAACACCGTTGATGGTTGTATACGGAATTTTGTTTCTTGATTTAATAGCAACACGGCTTAATTTTTTGTCTATTTTATTCCATGTTTCATCAATCCACTGCTTGTTTTGAGCAATTATTTTTTCCATGTAATCATTCCTTTCCGGATTGTAAATAAACACTTAAATTATAATAAATTTATATATGTTTGTCAAGGGAATGAACGGGTTTATTACATATTAAATATAAAATCTGCTGCAAGGAACATTATATCCCTTGCAGCAGATTAACAGTCTTATGATAAAATTGTAGTATAGAGAAGATATTTAGGATTTTAGCAGACAGAAATTATTTTATAATTACAACTTCCTTGACAATTTCGTCATAGATTCTGATGAATACTCTGTTGTCTTCATCTTCGTCATATGCCTGAATATCGCCTACAGTTGCAGTTGTTATATTATTCTTTGATTTTGTTGTATCAACGCTGTATACGGTGATATCTGACGGCAATACAATGTTGCGTTCATTTGCATCGTTTACAGTTACATTGATTGAGTTTGAAAATTTCTTGCTTACTTTACCGTATATGATTTCAAGATCTTCAACAGGAGTTTCAGTCTTTTCGGTATCTTTTGCAGAAATATCAAATAATACTCTTATATTAACTATTTCGCCTTCTTCATTTGTCTTGTATTGAATTATATCACCTGTTTCGAGAGCGTCTTCGCCTTCACCCTTAACAAGTATACCTGTGCTTTCAGCAAGTACTTCAATTTCTTTTCCGTCACGGTATGCATATAATTTTTCTGTTTCTTCATCATCATCATTTACAGCTGCTACGATTTTATCAACAACAGCAATAGATGCTTCTGCGTTTGTCTGGAATTCAGCATTTGTTATAACTATAGCTTTTGCAGTATATTCTTCTGTTGTATCGAATACCAAAGCATTATACATTTGCTTATCTTCGAACATATCCAATGAAGCTATGCTGTAATCAGCAACATCATCCTGAATATCAAATATAAAGGTATCCTCTGTTAATCTGATTGAACCGAGAGTGTTCAGCTTCTCATTATAAACAGCATCTTCTAAATTATAGTCAAGAGTAAATTCATCTTCCTTAGCAGCACCTGTGCTTGTGTTATCGGTTGAAGTATAGATTGCTGTAATTTTATTATCAGCGTTTGTTGTATAGGTGATAAGCTGTTTTTTCGTTGAACCGTCTTCAATGAAGTTTTCAACTACTTCTGTAGCTTTCTGACCTGATGCACCGTTATATCTTATTTTTTCGTTAGCTGTAAAGGTTTTGTCTTCTCCTTCTTTTGTGAATATTCTAAAGGTAACTGTATCTGTTTCATCTGAAGCGTATGCTTTAATAAGATATCCGTAGTTGTCGCTTACAGAAACCTTATTGTTTACAGCTGCAATTTTTCCTTCAATATCAAGATAGAAGATACCTTCGTTACCGATATTCAAAGTTTCCTTATAATTTTTTGCAATCTTATAGTGTTTGCCTTCTATATAAACACCGTCAGAATCTTTTCCTGTAATTTTTCCTGATACGGTTGAATTTGATACAGAAATGTCAAAGATTTCATGATCTGAGCTTTCTGCAACAGATAATACATCATATTCTTTCAGATCATTTATTTCAATTTCCTGAAGACCCTTTAAAATTCTGTATGATACATCTTCATCTTCGCCAAGATTAATTGTAGGCGCACCATACTTATCTATTATTTTACCTGATTTTGTAACTTCTTCAACAACTACATTATAATAGTTTGTTGCAAATACGATATCATATATACCGTTTCTGTCAGTATCAAGTAAAGTTAATTTACCTGCTTTATCTGCAAGAGTCAGTAATTCGTCTGTCATTGTTTCTGCTTTTCCGTTATAGATAAACTTTGCAGCATCTTCTATAGCGGCAACAGTTGTTTTTGAAGAATTTTCATTTTCGTAGTATTCAATTGCCTTTTTGGTATTTTTTGTTGTAATACCTTCAAATAAATCGGCATTTACAGTGATAGTTGAGTTTTGATCTTTTTTAGGCATTGCAAGAATTACTTCTTCATCACCGTTATCATTTTCTTTAAAATAGTAAACAACATTATATCCGAACAGGTTATTCATGTTATATGATGTTTCATAAACAGAATCACCTATTTTTATTTCGCCTTCGTTAAGGTTTGATTCGCCTTCAAGACTTGTTGAAGGGATTGCTGTGATCTGACCTTCTGATTTTGTTACTTCCAACTTGTCTTTCAAAAGAGTTTTGTCTGTTACTTCAAAAGAAGCATTGGGGCCATATCCTGTTTTTTCCATCATTTTAACGGTAAGCGCATTATTTACAACGTATGCAACATTACCTCTTGTGATGGCTTCATTTGTTGTTCCTTGAACATTTTTAGTCATTCCGTTACTTCCTGCAACAGATATATAACCGTTGGGGAAGCCACCCTTATCTTCTGCCATTACCTCATAACCTGTGGCTCTTACGAATATCGCCATAGCTTCGGCATAGGTTATTGAATCGTCCGGTCTGAAGTTACCGTCATCATCACCGATGATAAGACCTTGTGATGTGGCAACGTTGATATATCCGTTTGCCCAGTGAGCGGAAGTTACGTCAGGGAATCTTGTTTCATCCTGTGCTGTTTCTGCCAAATCTTCAAGACCCATTGCATGAACAGCCATTTTAGCAACTTCAGAACGTTTGATTTTATCATCAAGTCTGAATGCTCCGTCGTCGTCGCCTATCATAATTTTAAGGGCTGCCAATAATTGAACAGGTTCCTCAAATCTTGTTCCGGCTACATCTTCCGGCAGTATGGTTGCAAAAGAAGCAATCGGAGCTGATGCAAAAATCGCTGCCAAAATACCGGTTACTGATTTTTTGAATAAATTCATATTGTGTCCTCACTTTCCCGGATTAAAATCCGATCTGATAAAATTAACTCACAAGCGGTTTACAATAAAAATGTTATTATGTTAACCACGGTTATTATAATACTATATTTTATTCAAAAAATCAAGCTGTAATTTATGGTAATATTATTTTATATGTTCAATGTTAAATAATAAATAATGCTCACTGAATAAATGCGATTTTCAATCGCATTTAGAAAAATTATGACTATTGTCAAAATTTTTCATGTAAAATCGAAGATTTTACACAGTTCGCATTGATAAAGTCTGCTGAAATAAATATTTTGGG
>CASFSH010000119.1 GCA_949297205.1 uncultured Bacillota bacterium
GCTGAATTAAGATATAAACTGCTTTTTGCATATAATTTTTTTGCGGGAACAGCTTCAAGGGAAAGACCGGAACGATTTTCACAGTCCTGAACTGCCTGAATGTTTTCCATAATTTCAGACTTGTCCGCATAGACATGACAGAAGGAAAAAATAATAAAAATAGATAATACAGATGTTAAAAATTTACGCATATAATAAAACCGCCTTTTATTTTATGTAAATATTTTATTATATATAAATTTGTTTGTCAATTGGAAAAAAATACAAATAGAGATGAATAAAACATTATTTTTTTTTATTTTTAAATAAAAAAAGGCGGTGTTACATTTGCAGCACCGCCTTTTCGGACTGATTTAATCAGCCGCATTGAGGCTTAATCAATATAATCAAGCAATTGATTTTTAAGTATTCTTATCGGGGATTAATCGCAGCAGCAATTGCCGTTGTTCATGAAAGAAACAATAACTATGATGATAAGAACCCAAAGAATCATATCAAAATCGAAGCCGCCGAGGCCGCATCCGTTGTTGCATCCGCAGTTTTCCATTTGAAAAACCTCCTTTCAGATATAATATAAACTATCCGGATGTCAGCAGTATTTGTGACATAAGGCTTTGTCAAACAGATTAACGCTTAAACAACAGATTGCAAGTATAATAATAATCACTGCATAGAATTCATAATCATCGCGATTCATGTAATTCCTCCTTAATTGTCTGTTGTAATATTATATTATGAACAATACGTTAATTTTGCAGCTTGTCTTGAAAATTATTTTTTTTTGATGTATAATATAGGATATGGTAAAAAATATTGGACGGGGAGAGAAAAATGGAAAAAGCAAAAATTGACAGAATAAGCGAGTTGTCGAGAAAAGAAAGAAGTGTGGGTCTTTCAAAAGAGGAAAAACAGGAACAGAAAGTGCTCAGAGAAGAGTATCTTAGTGCAATAAGAAAAAATTTTCGTTCGGTTTTGGATAATATCGAAATAACGGACTGAATTTTAATTATATAACATAAATGCAGGTGTCCAAACTTTTTATAAGGGAACGGGTTTCGTTTCAAAATTTTAGCGTAAGTGTTGTTTGGATTTAAGATACATATTGTAATTTTATTTTGAAATTGACTGATAAGGTATAAAAGTTGAAAGGAAGAGAGAAAATGTTAAAATATGTGGTAATGGCAGTAATATTGTTTATGCTGTGTACATTCAATGCAATACTTGGTGCTGTGGCTACGGTGGGATGTGTAGTGTATGTGTTGTTTCAGAACAGGGCAGCTTTTTATGCAAGGAAGGGAAATGCGGCATTTAATGAAAATAATCAGGCAAAAGCCCTTGAGTATTATAAAAAGGCTTACGATACAAAAAAAGCGTCGGCAGGAATAATGCTGACATATGGTATATTGCTGCTGAGAAATGGAAAGCCTTCCGAAGCAGTTACCATATTTAATCTTGTAGTGGTGCAAAGGGGAGTAAAAGCTGAAATAAAGAATAAGGCAAAGCAGTACCGTGCTTTGGCATTTTATAAGCTGGGACAGACAGAAGATGCCATGGAAGAAGCGGAGGAACTGTTTGATTCATACAAGAATACGGTAAGCTATGCCCTTTTATGTTATCTGAAGCTTGCCACAAAGGCGCCCATAAAGGAAACGCTTGAACTGTGTAAGGAAGCGTATGAATACAACAGCGATGAAAGGGATATATGTGATAACCTTGCTCTTGCGTACATAGAAAACGGCGAGTATGAAAAAGCCAAGAAGATACTTAATGAACTGATTGAAGAAGAACCCGAATTTACAGAAGCATATTATCATATGGCATTGGCATGCTGCAAGACAGGCGGAAAAGAACTTGCCAAAAAGATGCTTGACGAGATGGAGAGCAAGTGTAAAAGAACATATATGACGACGGTAAGTAAGGAAGAAATAGAAGCATTAAGGGCTCAGTTATAATTTGTTTGGAGAACGGTTATGATTAAATTTAAGATGATAACGGGAATACAGGGGTATGAAAAGGGATATGAATTTCGTCACGGGATTTTAGCTGACGAAATGGGATATACCGATGAAAAAGATGAAATTGATGATATTGCAACACACATTGTGGGAGTAGAGAACGGTAAAATAATATGTTATGGAAGACTTTATCCCGCAGGTGAATATGTTTACGGTATAGATAAGGTTTGCGTGAATAAAGCAGACAGGAAACAGTATGTTGCGGATACAATATTGAGAGCATTTGAGGATAGAGCGGTAGGAAATATGGCAGGGATAATAATTGTCAGTGTTCCGTCCGATGCTGTTGAATTTTTCCTGCATGAGGATTATTTTAAAACGGGAGAAGAATATGTTAATGAAGGAATAACATATTATAAAATGAAAAAGGACCTTACAAAGGTGAGAGGCTGCAGAGGGGGATGTCATAAATGAGAGTACCTCTTGCAGACAGAATACGGCCGTCCGAGCTTTCGGAGGTTGTGGGACAAAAGCATATTTTAGGTGAGGGAAAGCTGTTAAAAAACCTGATAGAATCAGGCAATATCACCAATATGATATTTTACGGCCCCAGCGGGACGGGAAAAACCACCGTTGCAAATATTATAGCAAAGAAAGCGGGAAAGACGCTTCATAAACTGAATGCCACAACAGCGTCGGTGTCGGATATAAAGGATATAATAGCGTCTTTGGACGGATTTTGTGAACCTGACGGTGTGCTTTTGTACCTTGACGAAATACAGCATTTCAATAAAAAGCAGCAGCAGACATTGCTTGAATTTATGGAAAACGGGAAAATAACATTGATTGCAAGCACAACGGAGAACCCGTATTTTTATGTGTATAATGCTGTGCTTTCACGTTCGGTTGTGTTTGAGTTTAAACCTGTGGACGAGACGGATATAGTAAAAGCTCTTGAAAAGTGTTTGGAAATACTGAAAAATGAGGAATATAAAAATTATAACGTAACGGTGGAAAAGGAGGCGCTTTTGCATATTGCGGGGGTTTCGGGGGGAGATGTGAGAAAAGCGGTGAATGCCCTGGAGATATGTATGCTTGGCGCCATACCCGATAAAGATATGAACCTTGTTATAAATGTGGAGACAGCAGAGCAGGCGACACAGAAAAAATCAATCAGATATGACCGAGACGGTGACAGTCACTATGATATATTGTCGGCATTTCAGAAGTCCATAAGGGGAAGTGACCCCGACGGGGCAATTCATTATCTTGCAAGGCTTCTCAGTGCAGGGGATTTGCAGAGTGCAATACGAAGACTTCTTGTCATGGCGTCGGAGGATATAGGACTTGCATATCCCATGGCGGCGGCGGTGGTAAAAGCTTGTACCGATAATGCATTGCAGCTTGGACTTCCCGAGGCGCAGCTTCCTCTTGCCGAGGCTGTAATATTTCTTGCAACGGCGCCGAAATCAAACAGTGCGGCAAATGCAATATGGACGGCAATGAGTGACATTGAAAAAAAAGATGTGGGAGATATACCTGCCCATTTAAAGGATTCACATTACAGCGGTGCTGAAAAAATGGGTAGAGGAACAGGGTATAAATATCCTCATTCTTATGAGAATAATTATATTAAACAGCAGTATCTGCCCGATAATATGAAGGGTACTGTATACTACGAATACGGAAAAAATAAACAGGAACAGGCTGCAAAGGCTTATTGGGATAAAATAAAAGGAATGAAATAAACTATGTTTTGTAAAAAATGCGGCAGAAATATATCGGACAGTCATGTATGTCCATACTGTAAAACAGTTCATACAACAGAGGATGAGCAGATTTTTTACAGTTTTTCAGAGTACAGGGACAGAATTATTAATGAAAGCAAGTACAAGCGGGTTGATGTTCAGGGTAACAAATCAAGGGCAGCTGCGGGAATACTGCAGCTGTTGTGCGGATGCCTGGGACTGGGGCGCTTTTATATGGGATATAACACCATAGGCGTTATGCAGATTGCAGTGTCCGTTGTAACCTGCGGAATCGGAGGAGTGTTATGGGGATTTACCGACGGTATAATGATACTGAGCGGTAAAATAAAATATGATGCGAAGGGTGAATTGCTGATATAATCAAAGCATAGATGTTCCCTGCCTTATAAAGGAGGCGGGGAACATTTTATAATTATAGGTTTTTGCTGAAATCATGGGGAACGGCAATTCGTGTGCAGCTGCAATCTTTGCTAATTTAATGACTGCTGAACAATTATGAAACGCAGCCGCATGGCGGCTTACAAGCGTTTCAGAATTGTTTAGGTGCAAGGGTTTTGTGCATTTTTGCAAAAAACCTTGCACCGTGAATAAATATTTTGCCCCCAAAATATTTA
>CASFSH010000120.1 GCA_949297205.1 uncultured Bacillota bacterium
TGCCCCCAAAATATTTATTTCAGCAGACTTTATCAATGCGAACTATGTAAAATCTTCGATTTTACATGAAAAATTTTGACAATAGTCATAATTTTTTTAAATGCGATTGAAAATCGCATTTATTCAGTGAGCATTATATAAATATTATTTAACCACAATATTTACAAGCTTTCCTGCAACTGCAATAACTTTTACCACTGTTTTTCCTTCAATAAGATCTTTTACCTTATCCGAAGCCATCGCCGTTTCTTCGGTTCCGGTCTTATCAAGTCCGGCAGGTATCATCAGTCTTTCTTTTACTTTACCGTTTACTTGAATTGCAATTTCAATCTCATCATCAACAGTCTTTTCTTCATCATATTTAGGCCATGGGTGCAGTGACAGCAAACCGCCATTTCCGTATTTTTCCCATAGTTCTTCGGTAATATGAGGTGCAACAGGGTTTAATAAAGTAATTAAAACCATATATTCTGCCTTGTTGACTATTCCCTTTTTATAAAAATCATTGACAAGACTCATTAAAGCTGCAATTGCAGTATTAAACTTCATTCTCTCATAGTCTTCTCCGACCTTTTTTATAGTTTTATGAATATTCTTTTCAAGGTCTTTTGAATACTCGTCGCCGTCAACAAGCATATCCTGAATGTTCCAAACTCTTTCCATAAATTTGTAGCATCCTTTCAAGCCCTGCTGCGACCACGGTGTTGACTGCTCAAATGCTCCTATAAACATTTCATATGTTCTGAATGCATCCGCACCAAACTCGTTTACAACATCATCGGGATTTACCACATTTCCTCTTGATTTGGACATTTTTTCATTGTTTTCTCCCAAAATCATTCCGTGAGATGTTCTCTTCATATACGGTTCTTTTGTTGGAACTGCTCCTATATCATAAAGAAATTTATGCCAGAATCTTGAGTACAGTAAATGTAATGTGGTATGTTCCATACCACCGTTATACCAATCAACCGGAGTCCAGTATTCAAGAGCCTCTTTTGATGCAAATTCTTTATCGTTATGAGGGTCGGTATATCTTAAGAAATACCAGCTTGAACCTGCCCATTGAGGCATTGTATCGGTTTCTCTTTTTGCAGGTTTTCCACATTTAGGACAAGTTGTCTGAATCCAGTCATATGCTTTTGCAAGAGGGGATTCTCCATTTTCTCCGGGCTCAAAAGTTTCTACCTCAGGCAATAAAAGAGGAAGTTCACTGTCATCAATGGCAACCCAACCGCAATCTTCACAGTATACCAAAGGAATAGGTTCCCCCCAATAACGCTGACGTGAAAATACCCAGTCACGAAGCTTAAAGTTTACCTTTCTCTTTCCCAAACCTTTCTCTTCAAGCCAATTAATCATAGCAGGAATTGCTTCTTTAACAGGCATACCGTTTAAAAATCCGGAATTTACCATGTTGCCTTTATATACATCCGTATATGCTTCTTTTTGTACGTCTTCTCCTCCCGATACAACTTCAATTATCGGCATATTAAATTTTTTTGCAAATTCCCAGTCACGTGTGTCATGGGCAGGTACTGCCATAATTGCACCGGTTCCGTATGTAACCAGCACATAGTCGGATATCCATACCGGCAGCTTTGATTCATTTACCGGATTTATCGCATAAACCCCTTTTAACATAACTCCCGTTTTATCTTTTGCCATCTCCGTTCTTTCAAATTCGGATTTTTTGGAAGCCTGCAAAATATAATCTTTTACTTCATCCGGATTTTCAAGAGTAGGCAATAATTTCTGAACAAGTTTATGTTCAGGTGACAACACAACATATGTTGCCCCGAACAGAGTGTCTGCTCTTGTAGTATATACAGTCATTTCATCACCGGATGTAAGCATAAATTTAACTTCAGCACCCTCAGAACGTCCAATCCAGTTTTTTTGCTGTGTTTTTACACGCTCAATATAATCAACATCGTCAAGATCATCTATTAAACGCTGTGCGTATTCAGTTATTTTAAGCATCCACTGGCTTTTTCTTCTTTGCACAACCTCGCTTCCGCATCTTTCACATACTCCGTTTACAACTTCTTCATTGGAAAGTCCTACTTTACAGCCTGTACACCAGTTAATAGGCATTTCCTGTTTATATGCAAGACCTTTTTCAAATAACTGTTTAAATATCCACTGTGTCCATTTATAATAATCAGGATCGGTAGTATTGATTTCTCTTTGCCAATCAAAAGAAAAACCAAGCATCTTTAATTGTCGTTTAAAGTTTGCTATATTCTGTTTTGTAATTATTTTAGGGTGAATTTTATTTTTTATTGCAAAATTTTCGGTAGGTAAGCCGAAAGCATCCCAACCTATAGGATATAAAACATTATATCCTTCCATTCTTCTTTTTCTTGCAATTATATCAAGAGCGGTATAACTTCTCGGATGTCCTACATGAAGTCCCGCACCTGATGGATAAGGGAACTCAATCATTGCGAAATATTTAGGTTTATCACTTTTGTTTTCGGCATGAAAGCAATTGGCTTCATCCCATTTTTTTTGCCATTTTGCTTCAATGTCCTTAAAATTATAATTTTCCATTTTTAGATACTGTCCTTTCAGAATTACTTTAAATTGATAATAATAAAATACAACATGAAGGGTTTAAACCTCATAATAAAATATTATTTTAAATCCAATTCAATTTTTTTCGCATCCGACCAAAGTTTTTCCAATGAATAAAACTCTCTTGTTTCTTCAAGCATGATATGGACTATGACATCATTATAATCCATTAATATCCATGTTCCGCCCTGGTATCCTTCCTTATGTGCAAGACTGAATCCTTTTTCCTTCATTTTTTCTTCCACTTCATCGGTACAGGCTCTTAATTGCGTTGATGACGTACAGCTGCATATTATAAAATAATTTCCCAATGATGTAACATCGGTTATATCAAGTGCAACAATATCTTTTGCTTTTTTATCATACAACGCCTGAACGATTATCTTTATTCTTTCCATCAAAACGCCTTCTTTCAATTTTTTCAAATACAAACCGGTACGTAAGTTTTTAAGTTTTACAGGTTCATATTTAACAATTTGAATAACTGTAAAATTTAAACCGCATCACAAAATTATATCATAAATAATTTTATTGTATTTAACCGATAGCCGTCTTCCGCTTCATCTATGGTAAGCTTAAATCTTTTTGAATATGTCTGTGGGAATTGGGCAATATGCCTATGTCCCACATATTCACCTTTATATATTGAAACACCTTCTTCTTCCCAGAAGCAATTTGACAGTGTGAATTTTTTAATTTTCTGACCTTCTGACAAATCTTCTTCAAGAATAAGCGTATTTACCAAACCCGGTTTATCGAGCTCAAAAATATAATAGTCACCTTTTTTCTCCACCGTACATTTTACAGGTTCTGCAAATCTTTTGTCAAGTATTTCTTTCATCTTTTTAAAATTTTCACAGTCCTGCTGCGGAATTAAACCTCTTCTGTCCGGTGCAAAGTTCAATAATAAGTTTCCGCCTCTGCCTACAGAATAATAGTATAATGAAACCAGGTCCTCCGTGCTTCTTAAAAGATGTCCGTCATATTCACTGTAAAACCAGTGCTCACGTCTTATCTTGCAATCACACTCATATGGCAAAAACTTTTCTTCAATTTCGGTATCTTCCGTTTCATTAACTGAATGTCTTTCTGAATTTACAACATATCCTGTGCCGCAGGGAACAATACCTTCTTCATTTCCTACCCAACGCACATCAGGATCCCACATTGAGAATATCATGATTCCGGGCTGCAGTGTTCTAATAACATTTATAATTCTGTCCCTGTCATATTCGTGACCTTCCGATCCGCATCCGTCAAACCATATATAATCTATTGTTCCGTAGTTTGTAAGCAGTTCGCTTATCTGATTTATAAAATATTCATCATACTCTTTATCATCAACAAGCTTATAATCCTTTTGTGCCGGACTGTAATATAAGCCGATCTTCATGTCATGTTTTCTGCATGCATCTGTAAATTCTTTTACAACATCGCCTTTTCCGTCTTTCCATGGTGAATTTTTCACGCTGTAATCTGAATATTTAGTAGGCCAGTTTGCAAAACCGTCATGATGTTTTGTGGTAAGTATTGCATACTTTGCGCCGCTCTCTTTTGCCATTCTTATCCATTGTTCGCAGTCAAGCTGTTCGGGATTAAATTTTTCGGCAGGCATTTCACTTCCGTCCCAATCACGGGCACCTTCATAAAAAGTTCTTATTCCGAAATGGAAAAAAACACCTACCTCCCAGCTTAAAAAATTCAATTGTTTTTCTGAAGGTTTTATACTCATAAAAATTTCTCCTTAGTATATTAGTCATTCTGTGCCAATTTTGCAGCTTGATCCGCCGTTATAAGAGCATCTATCAGCTCATCAAGCGATCCGTTTAATACCTGTTCCAATTTATATAATGTAAGATTGATTCTGTGATCTGTTACACGTCCCTGCGGAAAATTATATGTTCTTATTCTTTCGCTTCTATCACCCGATCCGACTTGCGATTTTCTCTCATCCGCAATTTCTTTATGACGCTGTTCTTCCATTACTTCATAAATTCTTGATCTTAAAATTTTCATTGCCTTATCTTTGTTTTTAAACTGTGATTTTTCATCCTGACATGATACGACAATTCCTGTAGGCAAATGTGTAATACGAACTGCTGAGTCGGTAGTGTTTACGCACTGTCCTCCAGGGCCTCCGGCTCTGAATACATCTATTCTCAAATCATTGGGATTAATATCAACTTCAACCTCTTCAACTTCAGGTAAAACTGCTACGGTAACTGCCGAAGTATGAATACGTCCGCCCGATTCGGTTGCAGGAACTCTTTGCACTCTGTGTACACCGCTTTCAAATTTAAACTTTGAATATGCACCGTGACCTTCTATTGAAAAACATACTTCCTTGTATCCTCCAATATCTGTCGGACTTGAATTTAAAATATCAATTTTCCAGTTCTGAGTTTCTGCGTACATGCTGTACATTCTCATTAAATCAGCAGCAAATAACGCTGCTTCATCTCCTCCTGTACCGCCTCTGATTTCCATGATAACATTTTTATCATCATTAGGATCTTTCGGCAAAAGCAGTATTTTTAATTCCTGTGATACCGTTTCAATCTTTTCTTCAGATTCAGCCAATTCAGCCTTGATAAGTTCCTCAAGTTCCTTATCATCTCCTGACTCAAGCATTTGTTTATCATCCAAAATTGTCTGTTTAAGTTTTTTATATTCCCTGTATTTTTCTATTATAGGTGTCAAATCGGAGTGTTCCTTCATAAGTTTACGCCAATTTTCCTGATCGGCAATAATATCAGGATCACTAATCTTTTCGGATATTGTTTCAAATTTTTCTTCCAATACATCTAACTTGTCAAACACGTAATTTCATCTCCAGAATATTTTATTATGCTTCGTTAAAAAGATATTTTTTTTGCGGGAATTTCTTTAGAAACCAATCTGTTATTTGATTTAAAGTCTATTTTATCATTAATTTCCAAAAGGAATTTAATAAATTCAACCATTTCCATATCATCAAACCCGTTTACCGGCATATATATTTCTTTACCGTCCTTTGTGCATATATAAAATAATTCCATTTGTTTAAGAATATTGTTATACTTTTTTTTATACATATTCAGTTTGTCAATAAATTCACCGTTTTCAACCAATCTTAACAAATAGTTTCTGCTTCCGAAATAAATTTTTGATACCGCATTTATATTTATTTTTTTCAGATTTGTTTTTTCAGGCAGAAACTCCCCTATAATTCCTTTATCAGTTCTGAACGGAAAAAATCCGTTTTTCCAATTTTGCAGATATATATAATTATCCTGCACCGCCAAATATGTGGGCATTATGGTATTTATCTTCATTATTACATAAGAAAAACCAAGTATTACCGCCACAAGATAGATTAATGCAAACAAAAACCGTGCATGAATAAGACTGTATATTGCCATTACAATACCTAATACGGAAATACTTCCCAATATACATATAAAAATCATATTCTTATTTTTCTTGTGTGAAGATAAAGTTATTTTCTGAGTATAATTCATAACATATTTCACCTCGATTATAACATTATAACAAAAAAACATCCGATTGTCAAATTTTTTAAAGCCGTATTGTATTCATAAACATTTTTTCGTCATTTTCTATAATAATCAAAGTTACAATCGACAAATTAAACCAAATCAAATTATTATGTAACCCAAATTTATAGTTTATTATTGAAAAACATAATGTCACTTTTATAAATATATTATTTCTCCAATTCAAATTTTATTGCAAGAGCTGTATATTCTTCCATTTTTTCTATCTTTATCACATTTGCATTTACAGATACATTCTTATTATAAAACTGTTCTGTTATTTTTATATTACTGTCCAGTTTGATTTCAAATGTTTCCGATGGCTTGGCAAAAGCATGCACCACAAGCATACCCTCTTTTTCAGTTTTTCTTAATACTGCCTGGGTACCAGTTGCATATCTTGTATTATTCCCTCTGCCGCCGTATAAATTTGTTATACCGTATTTAATTATATTTTCGCACTTTTCGTAAAAATCCAATGCATTATCAATAATTTCCCATCTGTCACAAGACAGCTTGTCAACATCACCTGAAAGGCATATTCTTCCCAAAAATGACGCTGCCATACTGTATATGATTCTTTTTTCAGTATCATCCTTGTGAATAACCGCCCAGATAAGACTTTGTCTTGGTAAAATAAGATTATGAAGGTTAGCGGCAATATAAGGTATTTCATCAGCTTCGTGCGCATCCGAGAATGAAGCAAGCGCGCTTAACCCCATCATCTTCATTTCAAGTCTATGTCCGCCTGAAGCACAGTTTTCTATTATAATATCAGGTATTTCCCGTTTTATTTTTGCAAAAAAATCTGCAACAGCTTCTGTATGCTGTCTTAATCCTTCACCAAGACTTTCCGCACCGTCGCATCCGATTCCAAGATTTGAATTATAATCAACTTTAATATATCCGAAACCGTTTTCCTTCAACAATCCAATAACTCTTTTGGTAAGAAAATCAATAACCTCAGGTTTTGTGAAATCCCAAAAACTTCTCCATCCTCCAATATTTATGACATATCCATTTCTTTTCAAATGCTGATTATCATATTTTTTATCATAATACGGTGATCCGCTTGTGGTAACTTCCATTTCAAACCATATTCCCGGAATCATTCCCATGCTTCTTATCTCATCGCACATCTGCTTCATATCAGGGAAAATATCGGTGTTTATTTCCCATCCTCCGTTTCCTCCCTGACCGTTATAGCAATCCTTACTCCATCCAGCATCAATTACAATATATTTTACCTTTTTATTTCTAAGAGTGTTTGCATAACTTAATATTTTTTCCTGTGTCGGTTCTCCCCAAGTAGTACAAAATTCATTATAACATACCGACAGTCCATCTTCACCGTATTCATCGCAGGCAATATTCCCCAATGAAGTAACATTCTGACAGGCTTCTTCAAAATTTGTATCTGCAACGGCAATAAATGCGGCAGGAGTTTTAAAATGTCCTTCAGGTTTTATATCCTTATACCACAAACCGAAATCACAGTCAGCAAGTCCCGCACTTAATGACAAAGAATCCTGTTGTCTTGTCAGTTCCATCTGCCATGATGCATTATGAGCAAGCTGTACTGCCCAGAAAACATTATATTCTTTATCTTCAAAAACGGCAGCGGGAAAATATCTTCCGACAGGATATCCCCCTAATGATCCAAATTTTTCACTTTCAACAAAACAAGCAGAGTAAGATTTTTCCAAAGCCAAATCTTCTATATCATCACATATATGTTTTCCCTCCAGACTCCAGCCGCCTTTAAATCTGTGAAACGCATACTTCCACGGCGCATCGTCATTCTGAAATGGACTTAGATTATCCAGTGTTACGCTTGTAATCATATCAATGGTAAATGTTCTTTTTGAATTATTTATAAATTCACAGTCAACCATAAATGCATTGTACCCTTTATATTTTTTTACTGTATGTATTACACTGTATCCCTCCTCTGAAACAAGCTGTGTTATTATTTTTACACAGTCATCACCTTTTTCAACTTTTTGCTCATTAAATATAAGATCGTTTGAACTTTGTGAAAATTTCATTGTACCGCTTATTTTGGGATGATGTGCAAGACTGATATGTACTAAACTACCTATTCCCCATTGATGTATGTATTTTGCTCTTGCATCAAAAGAACCGTTCGGTTCCTCCCATGCTTTTTTTACTTTATCTTCCATTCCGGCAGGAATCAACATCATTGCAGCTTTCTTATTATCATTAATAATATACCATAGAACTGTTTTTTCAAACTCGTGTTTTAATATTTCCATAACTATCTCCGTCCTTTTAATTTATAAGATTTTGTCTATTATCTTTTTGTGCTTTTCTTACAATATCATATCAACAAAAAAATGTCAATAAATTAAACTGTTTTTTTACATCATATTTATAAAAAAACGCTGCCGGAAAATGACAGCGTTTTTATACTCAAGTACACTTTAAAATTATTTATCAAATCTTTCAATAACCGATCCGAATCTAAATACTCCCTCGGCATCTCCGGTTATATTTGCAGTAAATATAACCTTATGGCTTTTTCCATCATTGGGAAGTTCAATCCATGATGTCTGATAATTAACACCTTGGTATATTGAATTGCAGCTTACTGTACCGGCAGTTTGTTCATCAATTGTTACAGATGCTTTTGCGCCTCTTGTAGAAGAAACATATGATACACATATAGCTGTTGCACCCGGAGTTGTTTCATAACCGAACATTGCGCCGTTCTTTTCTGTCTGACTTACTCCATCAGGGAAATATGGAAAAGCAAGGAAGCTGTCCGGAATTGAATATTCGCTGATACCTCCGTTATACTTATTGCTCTTTGTATATAAAGTCCAGTCATCCTTTGTATAATTCATTCTCGCAGATGCGGCAAATACATGTTCATATCTGTAATTTGTAATGGTTGAATTTGTTTTTACCGAAACATTTTTCGGTGCAGTCATGCACTCATCAAAATTATCGGTTAATTCTTTTACTATTGCCTCGGAATATTTTGAATATCCTCCGTGTACATCAAACCCCGTTCCCGATTCATGATAATATTCACCAAGATAATCGGTAAAAGTCATATCTCTGTTTTCTTTTTTTTCTTCGGTAAACTCATCATACATATAATCATATATATTAATTGACTTTATGCCATAATGTGTTGCAATTTCTTCTTTCCATTTCACACCATTGCTCCATTTAGTATACAATTCACTGTCTTTTTCACAGGGCTGTGGTGCATATAAGAAAATAATATTCGGTATCTTTGCTGCTTTTAAGCTTTGTCTCACCATTGCTTCCATATATATTTTTGAATCATCTTCCGATGCCCCTGTATCATTTACTGCAAATTCAATAAATACCAAATCAGGATTAAAGTCCAAAATATCCTTTTCATATCTTGTTGCACCCATCTGCGATCCGGTACCCCCGATACCTGCATTTATCGTAACGATATTTTTATCAGGATATTTTTCTGCAAAGAAATTCTTTACTGCATTTATCCATGTTGATCCGCCCTGAGTCAATGATCCGCCGATAAAACCTATGGTATAATCCTCTTTATCAGAATCTGTTTCGGTATCATCTGTCACTTCTTCCTCCTGTCCGGGCTGTTCTTCTTCCGCCGGCAGCTTTTCGTCATCCTCTGATGTGTCCTCATCAGCAACTGCAAATTTATCATATATTCTTACTGCAATTAAAAGCGACTGTTCTCTTGTGGCACTTCCGTAACCGCTTGCTTCTTCTTCATCTGTTGTGTATTTTGGTGCAAACATATTATCATCCATTCCGGTAATAATTCCGTTCGCTGCCATATAATATACAGCTTCTTTTGCCCAATCAGAAATCATATCATCATCTGCAAATGGTTCAGGCGCGTCGTATTCGGGCAATTTGTCAAGCTCAAATGCTTTTTCATATGCTCTTGAAAGCATTACCGCTGCCTGTTCACGGGTCAGAAAGCTGTCAGGTTCAAAAGTTGTTTCTGTCATTCCGTTTGTTAT
>CASFSH010000121.1 GCA_949297205.1 uncultured Bacillota bacterium
TATGGAGGATTGTATGATAAAAATATCGAAATATTTGTATATACATTGGTTGTTTGCTGTGGTTCTTGCGATAGCATACATAAACAGAAATCTTGAAAGCTTTATAATAAGTTATGTTATAATAACAGTACATGAATTGACACATCTTGTTTCTGCAAAAATACTCGGTCTTAGTGTATCACATATTATTTTCTATCCTTTTGGTTTAAATATGAAACTTAAAAACGAAATTTTATATAGTATTTCCGATGAGATAATTCTGTATATAAGCGGACCGCTTGCAAATGCAATTATGGCATTAATTGCGGTTATCATTGGCAGCAAATGGGCTTGGTCAGAAGATTTTTATTACAGAAACCTTGTTTTTTTTGTCATTAATTTAATGCCTATGTGTCCGCTTGATGGAGGAATGATTTTAAAAAAGCTTTTATGTCACAAATTTGGGTTTGAAAATGGACAACGTTGTATGAAATTTATTTCTGCGATATTTGCGGCTTTTCTTTGCGGTGTGGGTATTAAAATATTGATTGATGCGGGATTTAATTCTTCCTTGTGTATCTTTATGGCATTTGCGTTGGGAAATGTAATTTTCTCAAAAGAAAAATATAATCAAAATTTTTTAAAGGAGTTACTGTACTGTAAAAATAAAAAAAATAAACCGGTATATAATGCAAAAATACTCGGTGCATCGGAAAATTCTCTTTATCCCGATATTGCAAAAAAAATGAATATGTCCGATAATTATTTTATCATATTTACAAACCAAAATCAAAAGGTAACAAAAATTTTGTCGGAAGATGAATTAATAGGGTGCATTTTAGACAATAACATAAATAAATTGTAGACGTAATTTGAATTTTGTGATATAATTAATTTAATTGTATAATGTGATATTTGTTGTTTAAATGATCATTTGGACCATATTGTCAATAAATATGCCCGATGCATAAATAATATTAAAGTAGACATAATAGAAAACAACAAATATTATGAAATAAAAAGGGTTTTTTAAAAAAATGTCGAATAAACTATTATAGGTCTTTTTTAATATGGGACAAAACGGTTTGGAGTTGTTTGTCGGAGTTCGTATTTTGGAAGAGGTGATTGTAGGTGCCGTACTATCCCGATGATGTAATAAATGAGATTTTTGCGGAAAATGACATAATAGATTATGTATCGAGATATGTAAAATTAAAGAAAACGGGTAAAGATTACAGTGGATTATGCCCTTTTCATAAAGAGAAGTCACCGTCATTTCATGTAAGCCGTGAAAAACAGCTGTATCATTGTTTTGGATGCGGTGCAAGCGGAAATCTTATACAGTTTGTCATGAAAAGTGAGGGCCTTGATTTTGTGGAGGCGATAAAACTTTTGGCGGAACGTGCAGGAATAACTCTCCCGGAGAATCCCGAAGATGGAATGGATGTATCTCATGAATATAAAAAGAAAATATATGAAATGAACAGAATTGCTGCAAGGTTTTATTATGAAACCCTGACAAAAAGTCCTGAGGGAAAAATCGGATATGAGTATTTTGTAGAACGTATGATTAAACCAAACACCATAGTTGTTTATGGATTGGGATATGCTCCCGATAAAAACAATGCACTGTTTCTACATTTGAAGGATAAGGGCTATTCGGATAAAGAAATTATTGATGGTGGACTTGCTGTTGAAAGAAACAATAAAATATATGATAAATTCCGAAACAGAGTAATGTTTCCGATAATTGATTTAAGAGGCAATGTTATAGGTTTCGGCGGAAGAATAATGGGACAAGCGTCGGAACAGAACGGTTATAAAATCCCCAAATATCTTAATTCTGCAGAAACTGCGGTATTTAATAAAGGACGCAATTTATTTTCCCTTAATCTTGCAAAGAAATCAAGTCCGTATTCAATTATTCTTGTTGAAGGATATATGGATGTTATATCTGTATATCAGGCGGGAATAAAGAATGTGGTTGCAACACTTGGTACAGCGTTAACTGAAAATCAGGCAAAGCTTCTTATGAAATACTGCAGTGAGATATTAATTTGTTATGATTCGGATGAAGCCGGACAAAAAGCAACTATCAGGGCAATAGAAATAATAAATTCCGTTGGAGGACATTCAAGGGTAATAAAACTCAAAGGTGCAAAAGATCCTGATGAATACATAAAAGCAAATGGAGCGGCCCAATTTTATAAAGCTGTTTCCGAAGCGGTGGCATCTACGCAATTTCGTCTTGGAATTTTAAGAACAAAATATTCTCTTGATTCTCCCGAAGGTAAATCGCTTTATGTAAAAGAAGCAGTAACGGTACTGCAAAGTATACCGGATGCTGTGGAGGTAGATGCATATATAAACCGAATATCAGATGAAACGAATGTAAACAGAGATGCGATTTACAGTGAATACAGTAAAATAATTTCAGCAAATGCAAAGAGAAATATATTATTTGGTGACAGAAATGAATTAAAACAGGATACAGGTTCTAATGAATCCATTATTCCTGTTGATGTGCCTCCGATGATTGTCAGTGCGGAAAAAAAATTAATATACCTGATGGTGGAAAATAAAAAATTTATTTCCGAAGTTCAGAATACTTTTCCTGCCGAAGAATTTTCTACCGAAACACACAAAAAACTGGTGAAATTGATTTATGATTTAAAAAATGAGAATAAAAACATTGAACCTTCTGTATTGGTCAATGCATTTGAAGGTGATGAGATAAATTACGTATCAAATCTTTTTTATAATCTTGAAGAATATAAAGATTTAAATAAGACTGTATCGGAACTGATAAAAAATATAAAAACAGAAAAAATAAAAAATCAGATGATGAATGAAAAAAATCCCGAAGTGATTTCGGAATTGATTAAACAGTTATCTGAATTGTCAGCAGAAAATAAGTGAGAGTTTTTTGTAAAACATATGTCAAAAGATTATGGTGCAGGCAGTCCTGTTGTTGTTAATTATATTTTGTCTTTTTGACAGTTGTTTTTACAAACGTAAATGTACAAATGCTATCGGGTAACCCGGAAAGGAATGGATGTTTGCAATGGCAGATATGGAAAACAAAAAAAGTGTAATAAAGGATTTACTTGACAAGGGAAAGAAAAAAGGTTTACTTACTCACCATGAGATTGCAACTGCTTTAGAAGAATTTGAAATCTCTCCTGAAGAGATGGAAGCGGTTTACGATTTGTTTGAAAAAGAAAGTATAGAGTTGGTCGAGGATCTTGAAAAGGAACTTGAAGAGATAGAGGTAACCAAAGAAGAATTGGAAGATTTATCTATTCCCGAAGGTGTAAGTCTTGATGACCATGTAAAAATGTACCTTAAAGAGATTGGAAAGGTAAATCTTTTGGATCCTAATCAGGAAGCAGAACTTGCGAGAAAAATGTCTGAAGGTGACGACGAAGCAAAGAAAAAACTTGCAGAGGCAAATCTGCGTTTGGTTGTCAGTATTGCAAAAAGATATGTTGGCAGAGGAATGTTGTTTCTCGATCTTATCCAAGAAGGAAATTTAGGTCTTATTAAAGCTGTTGATAAATTTGATTATACAAAAGGATACAAATTCAGTACCTATGCAACATGGTGGATAAGACAAGCCATTACCCGTGCTATTGCCGACCAGGCAAGAACAATAAGAATACCTGTTCATATGGTGGAAACAATAAACAAACTGGTAAGAGTTTCAAGACAGTTGGTTCAGGAACTGGGAAGAGAACCTACCATGGAGGAGCTTTCAAAAGAACTGAATATGTCTATCGACAAGGTAAGAGAAATCTCGAAAATTTCGCAGGAGCCTGTATCGTTGGAAACACCTATAGGTGAGGAAGAAGACAGTCATCTAGGAGATTTTATACCGGATGATGATGCACCGGCACCGTCCGATGCAGCAAGTTTTGTGCTGTTAAAAGAACAATTGGTTGAAGTTTTAAAAACTCTTACACCGAGAGAAGAAAAGGTTTTAAAGCTTCGTTTCGGACTTGAGGACGGCAGACAAAGAACCCTTGAAGAAGTAGGAAAAGAATTTAATGTTACTCGTGAAAGAATAAGACAGATCGAAGCAAAAGCATTAAGAAAATTACGTCATCCGAGCAGAAGCAAAAAACTTAAGGATTATCTTGACTGATATATACTTTAAGTTGATTTGTTTAATTTTAGTGAATTATAAAATAAATATTCGGAGGAAATATGAACTGGTTAGAGGTTACGATATTTACATCTCCTGAGGGCATTGAGCCTGTATGCGGGAATTTATATCAGTTGGGAATAACGGGACTGGAAATCGAAGATGAAACAGATTTTAAGGAATTTCTTGAGGAAAACCATCAGTTTTGGGATTATGTTGATGATGATTTGATAAAAGAAAAGGAAAAAGAAACCTGTGTAAAGGCTTATG
>CASFSH010000122.1 GCA_949297205.1 uncultured Bacillota bacterium
AATAAATGCGATTTTCAATCGCATTTAGAAAAATTATGACTATTGTCAAAATTTTTCATGTAAAATCGAAGATTTTACACAGTTCGCATTGATAAAGTCTGCTGAAATAAATATTTTGGGAGCAAAATATTTATTCACGGTACAAGGTTTTTTGCAAAAATGCACAAAACCCTTGCACCTAAACAATTATGAAACGCTTGTAAGCCGCTATGCGGCTGCGTTTCATAATTGTTCAGCAGTCATTATATAAGGTACCATCTGATTGCTGTTATTCGGCTGTGCGTCACTTCCCCACAGGAAGAATTTATATGTTTTTCCTTCAAGATTAAGATTATCAGCCGTTATATTAATTTTCATTGTATGCTTTTTATCAGTACCATTATAAAGCATAATATTTTTTCTCGGAATGACCTTTTCAAGTTTACCTGTTTCATCATATATTGCAAAATATCCATCATATCCGTATTTGTTTATAAGATAATTACCGGAAATATCTATGCTTATAAGATCCCCTGTCTTGTACGGCTCACCATTTGTGATTACATTTTTTCCGTAAAATTCATCATACACGCCGTTCATATCATACCACGGGGTCAGGCGGAATGAATCTATTATAAAGTACAATCCCATAATAAGATTGTTTTTATAATCATCATCAAGCATGATTTTTATGTATTCGTTTCCGTTTCCTGTAAAATGTATTTTATCGCCATTTCCCATATAAAATTCTGTTATAAAGTCATCGCTGTAATTTCCGCAGGCACCTACGCTGTTATAAACAATTGTATCCTCTCCGCCGTTATATGCAATTTCAACTTTGCACTCCAATGCAAGACGTCCGGAGTTCAGCCATGTATCAACAAGATAATCGCCTTCTTCTATATTTCCGATATTCCATTTTACCCAAATCAGATCATCATATGAATCAACTTCGCCAAGTGCTTTAATATCATCCAATGTAACTTTTGTAGGCGCTTCTTCATATCGGCTGTGGCCTGTTCCCGCAACCTGTGCATTATTAACTGTTTCGGATTTTTCCGCCGCACTTAGTTTATATGCAATATGTTCCGGTTCTGATAACGTAAAACTTAACACATTTGATTCTACCGAATTGATTAATACAACCTTTACATTAAAATCTTTCGCTTCTGTAAATACTGTTTCGGGTATCATAATCATATCATCCTTGATTTCATAACTTACTGCAATATCATTTACATAAACTTTTGATATAAAGTCAGGTTTTAAAATCTCATTTGTTTTAATAATTCTTGCAGTATTTGTATATGCTGTATTATTTTCACTTTCGGTTATTGTAAGTGTTTGGGGCATGGTATAAAATTCCGATAACAATGCACTGTCGTCAACTACCTGTGTAAGTCTTATTACTTCTGTATAAAATCTGCTTCCCATTGCAACGGGGCTTCCGTTCGATACCTTAATGTATTCATATTCCGTTCCGTTAAATTCAAATATTCCGATATTATGCCATGTATCATCCTTAGTTGTATTAATTGTAAGACTGCTTAAACCGTTTGCAGACAATACGTCAAAATTCATTTTTTCCATCATATATTGAGTACCGTTTATTGTTGCATTTATATCAAACCATTCAACTTTGTATGTACCCTTAAATTCTTCTCTGCCCTTCCATTTAACACTCGCTGCTTTATCGTCGTTGTATACCTGGAAGATATTAGCCGGATTTCCGCTCCAACCCTTTATTTGTTCATTAACTCCATATGGCACTCCTTCTTTTTCTATATAAGGATCGGACATGGTATAAAAATGTTGTACAGGCTCAATAATTTCTATATTATCACAGTACATTGTATTTTCCGAATCGGTTATTTCAACAATATATTTTCCTGCTTTATCAAATAAAGAACCATCAAACAAAATTTTTCCGTCTTTTAACTCATAGCCACTATTTTCCTCAATTTTGACTCCGTTTATTTTAAGTTCTGCTACATCATTACATGAATATGTATACAGTTCATATGCACCAATCAGATATGAATTATTGTTACTTGCTGTCAAAGCAGATGGTCTTTCATTTAATTCAGAAAGCTCTTCTTCAATACGGGCAAGCTTTTCAATTGCTTCCTGTGAAACCGGCGATTCATTAAATTCAAGATATTCGCACTTTTGCTTTAAATCCTCTATTTCATCGCTTATATTATTATCATAAACAGTCAAAGAAGAAATTTTTGAAGAAACATAATCAGAATAACCTTTAACTACAAAATTATCAAGATAAACCGGACTGCTTTGCGTAGCTGTATTACTCAATACAATATAAAGATCACCCAACGAGCTTCCTCTTATTGTTGTTCCTCCCTGTGAGGATATTTCACCGTTTAAATATGCTGCTTCAACGCCGTCTATATACAATTTCTGATCATTATTCTTAAAATTCATGATCAGTTCATATTTATGCATAACACCTGTTTCAGGCCAATATACATTGTCCTCATTCCAAAATCTTGCGGCAACATTTCCGGCATCTCTTATCCATACTCTTGCAGGATTTGATTTTAACATTGAAAATCTGTCATTTTCAGTAAGCCCTTTTCCGTCGCATATTCTTATTCCCACTCCTGGGGTATTTTCAAGTTCAAAACTCAGATATATTATATCATAACTGTTATCATCAATGTCGTGATGTATACCGGTATGCTGTCCGCCGTACATTACAAGTCTTCCGTCTTTTACATCGACCGTCACATCATCTGTTCCCGCCGTCTTTATTTCGTTATAAACTTCCCAGCCGGGATCAACAAATGAATCTTTAAGATCTCCGTCAAAATTGCTTTCAAAGCCTCCGATTGTCTTTTTTAACTGCGGATTAGCATTAATAAATTCACTTGTTGTTTTAAATCCGTTTTCAGGTATTTCTCCGTTTACAGCAATTCCATATATTGCAAGAGTACCGTCAGATGTTCCGTCAGCACTTACAAAATCCGAACGTGTTATTGTAATTGTGTGGTCGCCTTCAGCAAGGTCAGTCTTTTGCCATAGTATATCATATCTTGTTGTACTGTCCTTTACTCCCGTTATATTTTCCAAAACATAATCGCTTCCATCGGAATTTGCATTTGTTATTCTTACATTAAATTTATTACCTATTCTTGTTCCTCTTAACACAACAATTCTTCCGCTGAAATCAAAGCTTACAGAATTACCGGTTGTTGATGTTTTCAGCTGTTCATTACTATTGTATGATGAAAGTCCCCAGCCGTCACCGGAAATAGTACCTTCGGTAAACGGAATTGTATGGAAAGAATCATCATATATGTTATTGCTGTATTTTTCTATTGTTGATACATCCGCACTCGGTATACTCAAATATTTTTGTGGATTATCGGAAATAGTTTTTTCCATAAATTCTGCATAAAGTTTTGTTCCGATCGTTGTATTCGGATGAATACAATCGTTTGATGCATATATTTCATCCTGGGTATATGTATTACCGTCAAGCGCCTGTGCCCCGTTTGATATTATATTTTGAATGTATGAGTCAATATCTATTGACGGGATACCATACTTTTGTGCAACCTCCTCATGAACATCAATACAGGCTCTCGGCATAACAAGTCTGCCTATTCTGTTATTGTCTGTATCTGTATTTGCAATATGTGTTTTTCCCATTCCCACATAATTATAAATAATAATCGGTTTTTCCGGCAAAGCAAGAAGCTGTCTGGTTATTGTTTCCATATAACACTTAATGACTTCTTTTCTTGCATTATCGGGAACATATGTATATTTCTTTTCATTATAGATAAGAAACTCATTTCCTTCTTCATCTGTTGGCAAAATATACTTTCCCTGTTCTACATCAAAATTGATCTGTGTGTCGGCTTCTCCCGGAGCATCTGATACTTCTTCAGTATACAATGAACGATCGTTTACTGAAAACTCAACAAATACAATGTCCGGATTATGTGTAACAACACTGTCATAAACCCTTGTAATCCCAAAATCCGATCCTGTTCCGCCTACACCTGCGTTATAGAAATTAACGGTTTTTCCGGTTTGTTCCTCAAGCCAGTCAGAAAATAAAGATCCGTATGATAAAGTTGTTCCTCCGCGTTCGGTAATTGAACCACCTATTGCTACGCAGTTTATTTCATCCTTGTTGATAAAATAATCCGCAATATCCGACTCCTCTGCAAGAGACGTCATTGGCAGCTGCATTGCAATCATCATTAAAGCAACTGCCAGGCTAATAAATTTTTTCATTTAAAAATTCCTCCTTTTATTATTATTAAAATTATATATTTCCCTGATTTAGGGTTTTATACTTTTATTTAACAATATAAGTTTTAACATTATCGTAATTTCCTGATATTACACTGATATAAAGCTTGTCATCACCTTTTGAAACAGAGTAATGCGCATTATCACATACCAGCACTTCTATATCGGCATTAAATAACTGCTGTTCATCCAATCCGCAGTTTATTATATTATCTGAAACATTCTTATAAATTTTTCCGTTTACAGTAAGTTCTTTAATGAATACCGAACTACCATAATTTACCGGTATTTTTACTAATGTATTATCAACGTAAAATACTCCTGTGCTTTCTTTTGATTTTGAATCGCTTGAATCATACAATATGCTTCCTACGCTTTTTAAATCATCACAGTTTACACTTATGTTATCGGCTTTTAATTCACCGTTTATATAGACGCTGTACTTTAAATCTTTAACCGACAGGCTGATTGTTACGGTATACTCTTTGTTACTCTCATACCTCATTATCGGATGATTTTTTTGTGCGTTTGCATAGATTATTCCGTCCGATGCAAATATTATTCTTGCGGCATTACCGGCACTTACTCCGTCCTTTGTTGCGTGGTACCCGGTTTTTATCAAAGACATTGAAAAATCACCGTCGGTCTGTTGTGCGGTAATTGTTGAAGAAAACTCAACATAATAATGCTCCGGGTAAAAACATCGCTGTGCATACTGAACACTTTTGTTGGTATCATTAAACTTCACGCACTTATTTTCATTTTTAACTGCTGTTGTAACATCTAAAATTTCGGTACTTCTTAAAAATAATCCGTATGGTTTTTCTCCTTCAATTTCATTTTCGTATGAGTCATATATCACTGTCTGAAGACCGTTATTTTTGTTTTCCATTAAAAAACCGTCTGTACACAATTCAAGATATTTTATTTTTTCGCTTAAATCCTGTAATTTTTCCAGTTCTTCCATTATACCGTTAACCTCGTCTGAATTTATTATTCCGTATTTTTCCAGTGCGTCAATACTGTATAATAAACTTTCGTACTTATCTTCATATGACATTGTTGTGAAAGAAAAAACCCCGTTAGTGTTAAATTGGCTCTGATAGTCCAAAAAAGGATATTTTCTTACCCTCCAATAATAGGTTTTGCCGTATTCAAGTTCGAGTGTTATGCTGTTTTCAGAGGTTTTGTAATATAAAGCGTCCGACATATCGGGATTTTCCGATATATACACCCTGCTTTCTTCTATTCCTCCGTTTTTTTCTTCCCATGAAAGCGTTACAGCATTTGATAAATCAGTTTTCCCGTTTTCGGGAAGCAAAAGATTAAATTCCTCGCATTTGTTGTCGTATATAATATCGGTTTCGTCATTTCTCATACCGCCTTTATATGTCCCTATCAAAGAAATATCTATCGGCTTAAAATGAGGATTATCCTCTGTGATTTTCGAAAAATCAAAATCATAAAAATCGGTGCAGTTACTCTCGGGGCTGTTGTTATATTCAATATTATTTTGTACCGTTCCCGAATTTTCCAAAACACTTCCGATTTCAGGCGTCTTTGAATTATACAAAACATTGTTTGTTACACGATTATATTTAGGTTCACCGTAATCATCCATAAGAGCCTCAAACGCTTCAGGATACTTTTGTCTTACCGTATCATTATCATATAGCTTAATATTTAAAACAGACGTCCCGTTTTCGGGATCAAGATTTTTTGCTATCCCGGTTTTTACAATTTTTATTGATTCATCGCAGTTTATTATAATATTGTTGTCAAATACAAGGTTTCGTCCCCCGTGTCCAAACAGTGCCGGTTCCATTGCATTATACACAATATTTGAAGACACCTCAACACCGCTTGTCATATCATCAAGATAAATTCCCAAAGCACCCGAATCGGTAAATCCCTGTGATGCGGCAATTCCAACCGAATCTTTTACTATGTTATATCGGATTTTTGTACCATAGCCCATACCGTAGTTAAGAAAATAAATTCCTCCGGTATCTCCCATTTCAAGATTTGTTCTTTCGATAATATTGTATTCAATAATATTTTCCATTCCGCTTCCGGTAATTCCGTGAGTAGGGACATTAAATATATGATTGTTTTGTACTCTGTTTTGACATCCTCCGATTGTTACGGCGGATTTTGAATTTGAAATTTTGCCTGTTTTTGTGATTGTATTATTCTCGGCATAATTGTTGCCGGGAGTAAGATTGTATTGGTTTCCGCCGTTTAACTGAATACCGACACCGCCGATTTCAGAAATATCACAGTCTCTTATATAATTATCGGTACCTGATATTGATATTCCGGTTGATGTTATATTTTTTATGCTGCCGCCTTCTATCGCACACCCTGTACTTTTTGAATCTATTATAACACCTGTACCGCCTGAATTTTTAAAGTCAATACCGCGAAAAATCATATCATGCGCATTATTCATCTTTAAAATACCCGAATCATTATATGAAACATATACATCTTGGCATAAATCGGGAAGAATAACATACATCGTGTCTTTGTCTATGTACCATTCACCGTCATTGTCCAGCTCGCAAAACAAATTTACTCCGTAATATCTCGGATTACCGTAAGCGCCGAGTCCTGTACCGTTAAGACCGCTTATTGTCATGGATTCTTCATCTATTTTTGAGATTTTTACAAAATCCCTTGTATATGGCGTCATCCAATAACCGCACAGCCATGCATTTTTTTCATCCTTCCAATTTAAAATTTTTTCATTGTTTATAATATATGTAAAACCTCTTTGTTTGCTTCCTCCGTCACTTCTTGTACCGTAATCAACAATTTCTCCGAGTTTATCATATCCTTCGTTCGGCCATCTTGAAAGAGTTCCTTGTGTGTCGTCAAATACTACACAATAGGGTGAGGAAATACTCATATCTTCTGTATTTATTCCCTCCGGTACCGAAATTTTATAAAGTCTTTCTCTTGCAGACTCGTTGATTTTTTCAAGCAAGTCATTGTCATTGACTTTTTCAAAATCTTCTCTTTCATAGTGTTTTGATGTTGTTAAAACCGCATTGTCTTCATATGAACGCCATATAACGGGATATTCCAAAACCCCTGAATCATGGCTTTCAAATATTAAAGTATCCTCTGTTTCATATATTCCCGGCATAAGATTTACACATATTCCGCTGTTGGCTTTACCGTCTTTTATCAGCTGTCTTACTGCGGTTTGTGCTTCTTTGATACTTCCGTAAGGATTTAAAAATGTTCCATCACCATTTTTGGAATTTGGAAGAACATAGATGTTTTCTTTATATTCGTCTGCACTTTTTAATTCAATATTTCTGCAATACAGATTTCGTTCTTTAAACACACTGTCGTCCGGCTGTGAGTTTATATCGCCGAACAATGTTATTTTTAAAAGATTTATTCTTAAAAAGCCTGTCCCTATATGCGTTACCTTTACATATTCCGATCCATTTCCGGAAAATTCGTATCTTCCAATATCTGTTAAACCATTTTTATCTTTATGATTTATCATTATATTATGTTCGCCGTTTTTGTCAAATACGCTGACCTTTATCTGTTCACTGTTACCGCTGTGCTGAATGTTATAAAATTGTATTTCACATATTCCGCTTTCACGAATTGTCCATCTGCAGCTTGCATTATCATAACCGTAAATGGATTCTGTATTGTTGTAACCCAAAAGTCCCGACTCATGCCATGTTCCCGACATACGTCTGAAATATGTGTCGGTATCATAATAAGTTTCATAAAGATAAGGAAAACTTTCAATCATTATGCTGTTTACACGGTAATAATGATTATCTGTCCCCGTGACGGTTATTTTAATGTTTTGCTCTTTTTCAACCTTAAAAGTATTCAACTCAACAAATCCGCTTTCTTCATTGGTATTATTATGATTCAATGAAAACTTTTCGCTTTTGTCACCATACGAAACCTCTATATTAATTTTTTCACCGTTTGCAGAATGTATCAGGTTATAAAAATAAATTCTGTAATAACCTTTTTGTTTAGCTTCCACATTCCAAAAGGCCTGCGATTCTTCTCCGGTAAAATATTCACTGGGAGTATCGTTATAACCCTTTAACTCACTTTTATACCATATTCCGCTTTTTGAAAAATTACTGTCCTCAATTGTGTATACCGTAACATTTGAGTTTTCTTCATATGCAAAAACATTTACTGTCGACAAGAGGAAAATACCTAATGTTATTAAAATTATTCTTTTCAATATAATATATATTACCTCCGTTCTCTGCAAATATTTATTGTATAAAAGTGTAGTCGCAAAGTGGTTTTATGCTGTTTATATCATCAAGCAAAAACACCTTCAGCTTATACTCTCCGTCATTTTCCGGTATATCTAATTTTACGTTCATTACAGTAAACTCGTTTTCCCTTAAATTATCGAAGTAATCTGACTTTATATCAATTAATTTATCTTTTTCGTAAAGCACCATTAAAACACAGCATTTGTTAAAATCCGGCGTGCTGTTTAAAGAAAAATAAAAATTTACTTTTTCCCCGCTATTTACCTTGTTTACAAAACGATTATTTACAATAAATGAAGTAATCATATCCTGCGGTTTTGTTTTTGTAATAAAATCTATTGTATCAACAACTGACAAAGAATAGTTATATGCTTCATCATAATCAATTACAAAATCCTTGTTAAAAGCTGTTCCTTTCGGAACAATTCCAAGCATTACCGCTTTGTCAATATATGTTTTTTCTTCTTCTGTCATATTTTCATAATCGGAAAAATAACCGCCTAAACTTGCAGTTTCAATTTTTCCCATTCGTATTTCATAGATATTTATAAGGTTAGCTATAAATTCATATCTTGTCAGCTGTTGCGGATTTTTACAGGCGAGCTCATAATCTTCTATAGCTTCCCCAACAATAATTGAATATATATTCTTTGCATCAATATATGTTACATCCTGTGCGTGAACTCCAACATTCACGCACAGGACAAACATCAACATAAAAATCACTTTTTTCATATACTTAATTCAAATACAGGAGTCTATATAATACAACTGCCGCCTCTGCTCTTGTTGTGGCATTTTTCGGATTAAAGTTTTTGTTGTCGTCACCCTTTACCAATCCGAGCGTAACCGCTGTATTTACATAATCTGCCGCCCAATCACTTATTTCTTCTTTGTCATTAAAATCGGAAATGTTTATCCATTGAGGTTCTTCATTTTCCAAACGCCATGCACCTACAATTATTTTCACCATTTCTTCTCTTGATATTGCGTCATTCGGTCTAAAGCTTATATCTTCCGATATTATTCCCGCCTTTAAAGCTCTTTTTACATATGTACTAAACCAATCTGTGTCATTTACATCATTAAAACTTGATTCAGTGGTTTCAGTAAGATTAAATGCCTTAACCGTAAGCGTTACAAATTCCGCACGAGTTATTGTTCTGTTCGGTTCAAACATTTTGTCCCCGACTCCATTTATAATACCGTCTGAAGCAAGAGTTACAATTTCATTTTCTGCCCAATGATTAACAGTATCGTCAAATGTAATTTTTTCCTTGTCAATCTCAGGAATTATTGTAACTGTCTGATTTGTATTTCCCGTATAACCGTTTGATGAAGTTGTACTGCCTCCGGTTCCGGAACCTCCACCGCCGGTTCCGCCTCCTCCCGAACCGCTTTCACCGGAAGATGATGCATAATGAAATACTATTTTAATTGGTTCGCTGTCATTTTTCGCTCCGTTTACTGCCGTTGCCTTTATTATAAAATCATCAATTTCAACATCTTTTATCAAATTATTTCTTGTTGAACCGCTGAATTTAATTTGTATCTTGTTTTCTTTTATATTTGATGCAACATCACACTTAATTCCGTTTAATTCTTCAGGAAGCGTAAAATCATAATCTTCACCCTTAACGAAAACACCATCTTTTATAATATTTCTTATTAAAACCTCTGCTTCAAATGTACTTTTGCCTGTATTTACATTTTTTTCATCATTCATATAAGCATTATAACTGTACTTATCCAATGTTACGGTATTTGCCGCACTTTCGGAATATATTGTAATTCCACCTATCTTATCTGATGCGGTATTTGCTGTTCCAGATTTAATCAAGGAGCTGTTAAGTTTAATTTCAGGGCTGTAATTTTCAGTAACTTCTCCGCTTCCCGTTAGAGTAAATTCTATTGTTTTTTCATTAACAGCCTCAGCTTCAAAAGAATATCCGGAAGGTAAATTTTCAGCCGTAAAATCCGAACTGTCCAATTCTCCCATATTTAACAATGCATTTGTTACATTTACAGTAATTTTATTATAATCAGGATCAGGTTTATTATCCTTAATCAACAGTATCTTGCCGCTTGATACCGATGCATTTAATTTTACCGGGCTGTATGAATCTAAAGGTGCTGTAAAATTAAAGCTGTTTTCATCTGCCATCTCTCCCTTTAGCGTCACTTTGTATTCACCCGGTTCATAATCTTTTGCATTAATAACTGTTGTATATGCACCTTCTTCTCCGCTGATTATCTGGTCATAAAAAATCCTGTTTTCACTTGAATCATATACAACAACCGAAATATTTTCATCCGGTCCTGACTGTACGGTACCGTTTATAATTATCATTTCTTCAACCGGATCTATAACGGTGGATACTTCCAAACCGTACTGTGCAAATACACTTATTGATATTGAAATTACTGTTATGCAAACTGCAAGAACTGCAGCCATACTTTTTTTCATACTTTTTCATTCCTTTCCCAATAATCAATCTTCAAAGTATATTGCTCTTACAATATCTCCGATTGTTATAGCCCATAAATCTTCATTATACATTTCTGTTTTAGAAGCTCTTTTAAACTTTGTATGAGAACTGTTTGTACTATATATGCTGTATCCCGCGGTATCCAGCAAAACATACTTTTCTTCACCGTTTACAAGTGTTCTGATATATCCGCTTACAACCCCTGAGTATTGTCCCAAATGAACAAACTTTAAGCTTCCCGATGTAGACTCCTCCCATGGTTTTGAGAGTTTTATTACCTCTTTTACCACTATGCCGGAATTATATTTATTAAGTGAACCGGGGGAATACATCATATAGTCAAATTTTTCAATAGGAGAAGTTCCGCTTTTTAGTTTAAAATCCGATAAAACATTTAATGTACTTGTACTGTCCCTTAATGAAATTTCATAGCTTGTATAAAATGCATCGTCTTCATCACAATATTCATTTATATCCTCAATAAATCCAAAATTATTTGCATCCTGATAAACAGCATTTTCATATTCCGTTAATATCATTATATCCGCAATCGGCTCGGTTTTTGCTACCAGGGCTTTAGCACCTGATGCAAATTTGTTTGTAAGATTTGCCCATTCTATCTTCTGAACTTCAAACTCACCGTTTACATCCTTTAAAAGGAATATCATGTCGGGGTTTATACCTTTCCAGCTTCCGTCAAAGTATACTCTCACTGCACGATAATCAAATTTATCTCCCAATGTAACCGCTCCGTTATTATACCATTCGATTGATTCTATTTTTGTTATAGTACCGTTTTTGGCAGTAAATTTGTATACTCCTCTGCCTTCTGTATCCTTACGGTTTTCAACTGCTTCATAATATCCCACTTCAGGATAATACAAGGTTTTATTTTTTATATTTACTTTATATTCTCTTTCAACAAGACTTCCGTTTTCTATTCTTGCCACCGTAAGATATGGGTACTTACTGTCATCCTCCGGTTCATCATTGTATTTTACAACAATCCCGTAAAACTCTGCACTTGTATCTGCACGCATAAATTTTGCATATCCCTTTGCATCTGTATAAATAACTACAGCAGCATTTAAAAATTCATTAACTTCGTATGACGCGGAAAAATCATTCTCACCGTTTACCGCAATATAAAATTTATTGTTTTTATCAAATATTCTTTCTCCATCCTCTGTCTCCACGGTTATTGATTCGCTGCTTATTGATTTAAGAGTTCCTTCAGCCGAAACATCTGAAGCAACAACGGTCAATTCATCGTCTAACCAAATATAATCAAAATACATATTTGCTCTTAATGATTTTACGGTTGAAATGTTATTGTTAACAATAACTCTCATCGGTTTTACTTCACCGATATCTTCTATCTGAGAATATCCGTACATTCCGCTCTGATATGTTATAATATCCGAAGAAGCAGTTTCAATCAGTCCCCCGTCAATCAGTTCAAAAAGATCAATTCTTGTGATTTTACCGTTTGTTACGGCAATTCTTGAAAACATATTTATAGGATAAACCGTACCTGTTAATTCAGCACCATTCAAGGTAATAATCGCATCATCCGATAATGCTGTTCTAACACAGTTTGTTGCAGCGACCCTTTTTATTTTATCGGCAGTGTACTCATCATTGTCTTCAGATGAATTGACTTCTGTTATATATCCCCATACCAATGCGCTGTTTTTAAAAGAATACATATACGCAATATTTTCATAATTTTCGTCGATCCATACATACTGCATTGTATTTTTAAGATTATCCGAAACATCATCATATGTACAGTTATAGGATAATCCCGTATCATTATCTGTAATACTTACGCTTTTTTGACTTATATTATAATCATCCACATAACACTCAATCTCAAAAAGTTTATGATACTTCCAAAGAATATTAACGGATTCATCAATTGCATAGGATGCATCCTGTCCGGAGCTTACCGTTAATACCATTTCAGGCGCTGTCAATGCATTTTCCATTAATATAAATGAATCTTTTAAATTCATATATTGTCTTTGGCTTATCACATTTATATTGTCAAGAAGATCATATTTATATGCCATCGCCATATACCCGTTGGGCCAGCCCCCCTGAAGTTCTGCGGCAATATTATAATTATTTATATTGCATATAATTGTAACCGCTTCACTTAACATTATATAATCATCAGGTCTGAAATTTTCATCCAACGCAATAAATTCCATTCTCTGTGCCATATTAATTGCAGAAAACTGAGGATGAGAAGCCGGTACATCTGCATATATCTGTGTCATTGAAGTTGCCAAATTAAGACCCAAAGTCTGCATAACCAGCTCCACAAATTCCCCTCTTGTCAGTTTTGTTTCCATTTCATAGTCTGAAATCGAAGCCGGAATAGCGTCCAAAGCAGATAATTTCATATAACTTTGTGCAAAAAAATCATCCTCAAATTCTACATCTCCCAGTTCACCTGCATAAATATAAACATTATCATAACAGGCACTGCCGGATTTTGTTGCATCCATATAAAATCTTATTTTTTCAATAGCCGCACCTGAAAAAGTCGGTACTGCAGGTGAATAATTTCTGTCATAATACTTTTCTATCATTACATCGTCAACATACGCCGTAAGTGTTTTATCGGTGTAGTTAAAATCAATTCTGTACCTGTGCCATTCATTCATTGAAGGCTTTGTATCGGTTGTATTATAAAAGAAATACGGACTATTATCGGAAGTTCTCAAAATAGGTCCTCTTCCGTCTCCCAAAAGAGTAAAGAAATCATAAAAATTTCCGTCAGCAAATTTCACCTGTATAATTGCCTGCTGTCCTCCGCTGTTCTTAGCCTCGAATTCAAAGGTAAAATTACCGGAATAATTTAAATTCAAAACCGGTGCATCACCCTGACTTACGCCTGATTCCACAGATAAATACGAACTGTCTTCACTCAGAATTTTATATCCGCTTTCACCTGCTGAAAAAACAGAGTCAGGCACAAAATTTTCAAAATCCTGTACAATATTTAATTTTGATGCCGCATACACCGGATTTAGCATACTCATACAGCATATTAATGCTGCAAACGCAGCTGTAAATCGTTTAAGCATATTAAACCTCCTACATTTTTACATATAAAGTAAATCACATATCAATTCACAAATCATTTTATCACTCAAATCCCAAACAATTCATATAATCATTTTAACATAATGCGTATATGTGTTTCTTTTATTTGTAATATATATTTGTAACGGGTGTTAAATCATTATGCCATACAAATACTTTCACCATGCCGTTTTCAGACAATGTTCCGAATTCAAGCGTTTCATTTACTTTAACATTACTTTGTGCTTCAACAGACACCTGTTTTATATTACACTTATCTATTTTCCCGGTATCAGTATAATAACATATGATTACCAAACAATCCTGACTTTGTTGCGTGGTATTTTCCAACACTGCATTTACATTTGCATATTGCGCATTTTTAGAATCGGACATAATAACATTATTTTTATCGTAATATGAAATCTGTGCAGCAGCTTCGATTTCGTTATTCTTACCCGAAAGTACATATGTATATGGTCTTGAAATATTGCTGCTGTTAATATTCAAATAATATGTGACCGTTTCACGTATCGGATATTGAGGGGTTATGGTAATTTCATTTTCATCTGATATAACATCAATACTCATTTTATTACCGTTTTCACTGTAAATTGAAACAGCATCGGCTGAAATTACAGCATCTGCACTACATTTAATAACTACATTGCCGAAGATATTATTATTGTTTAATCCTTCCTTTAACTCTTCTGTATGTTCATCAGAATCAGATATTTCAACTGTATTTATGTTAAACATTTCTCCTGTTTTTTCAAACATTACAGCGGATAATCTTGGCATAAGTGATGACATATCAATTTCCACGCTGCAGTCAGTGCCCTTATTCATCTTATATGTACCCAATTTTTTCCATCCGGATGACTGACTTTGTGCAACGCTTGCTGTTTCGGTTCCATTTTCATATCTGACTGTAGCAGAATAATCTTTATTTGAGCTGTGATATGATGTATAAATATAAACTGTATACTCGCCGTCTTCTGTAATAGTATGCGTAAAACTTGCAATTCCTGAAGTCCCATATACTGATGTTATTCCGTTATATCCCGGTTCAACCGCATCACCGCTTGTAAATAATGATGATGTTGTTGTAAATCCATTATCATTAACGGTTACAATAATAGGTTCTGATCCTATAGCAACCGAATTAGGTGAAAGAACATATATATCATACGGCAATAAAGGCTGAGGATCCTGAGGAACCACTTTTACAATTTCATCACCGGTTATTACACCGTCCGTTTTTTCCTTAAATTGTTTTGTATACAACTTTATGCTTCCGTAATCAGACGCCGAAAGTTTACTCAAAAAATCATTTACACCAATTCCCTTGTCGAATCCGGAAATAATATGTTGTTGTGCATCTACATTAATTCCATCCTTTCCGGTAAGAATTGATGTTACGCTTCCGCTGTCAACATTGAGTAAGTATTCTCTTTTTTCTCCGTTCTGAGATATTACATAAATTTTATCTCCATCAAAAACCTGACCCTCATAATCATCTGAATAAGGATAAACAACCTTTGCATACTCAGATATTATTATCGCTTTTTTAAAATCTTTAAAATATGTACCATAGGGTATATTGGAAATGGTATTTTCTCCTATCTCATAATTTCCTGCATCAATAATATAATTTTCAGATGACGCCGGTATTACAGACAAATTAAATGTATATTCGTTATCACCTAAAGTTATCAGAAGAATATCATTATCAAGTATGTCCTGTGTGTTTTCTGTTTCACCCGTATAAATTTTAGCTTCTGCCGCATCAGCCTTTATAATTTTTTTCAGGAATTCTTCTGCCGGTGTATTGTAAGGAATTTGTGATATATTTTCTCCATCAAGTTTATAATCAATTACAGCTATTGTTTTATCTACCGTAATGTTATATATTATCTGTGATTCTTCCTGAGTATCTACAAATAATTTATCATCATTTTCAATAATATCTTCCTCACTTTTTCCTTCTACACCGTATTTTTTTGCAGAAGAAAAATTAATGTACGATAAAAATTCAGAAACCGTCTGTCCATCCAAAACTCCACTGATGGTATGATTTTCATTATCTATATCATAAATATCTGAGGTAAGATTAATTGATGTTAATGCATTTTCCCAATACAGCAGCTTATCATAGTTTGATATTTCCGACTCTGTTATTCCCAATGCAAACATTTCATCAGCCGCATTTCTTGCGTATTCAATTTTTTCCGTCAA
>CASFSH010000123.1 GCA_949297205.1 uncultured Bacillota bacterium
GTACATATTCATTAATGAAAATAAAATAGAAGAATATAACGGGCAACCGTTAAAGAGATTTGTGGGAAACAGGCTTATAAAAGTTATTTCCAATCCGACAGATAATGACCTTTTGGAATTTGGGTATATGCCGTTGGAAGAAGGGGAGGTACCTGAATATGATATTGATACGCAGTATATACAGTGCAAATACTGTGTATCCCAGGACAAAATCATAGTTAAATATGAAATATATAATAATTCAGATGAAATGCAGCAAAATTAGTTACAGAGAAAGGAAACAGATAAAATGTACGCAAAAAAAGAGACAATTTTAAGAACAATTATTTTGTTTATTTCCACAATAAACGGAGTATTGCTTATTATAGGTAAAAATCCAATTCCCTGGAGTGAAGAGGAAATATATTCTATGTTGTCGGCAGTTATACAGATTGCTGTAACGGCATGGAGTTGGTGGAAAAATAACAGTTTCACACAAAATGCAGTTGAGGCTGATGAATATTTACATACCCTGAACAATACAGCGGCAGACTGATAAAATTTAAACAATCAAAACCCTTGGAAATGATTTGAGAAAAAAACAAAGTAATTCAGATCCGTTCCAAGGGATTTTTGTTTGTATATTTAATGTTTAAAAACTTTAATTTTGTTTTCGAACTATTGTATATTCATCTCCGCTTTTATAATACGGGCAATGATTAAATGAATTATTAAGAAATTTATACATTTCATCCTCATCAAGATTCATTGAACACACATAAAATTCATATTCTTCATCATATTCATAATACATACATAAATCGCAGGATGTAGTTTGTTTTTTCATAATTAAAATCCCTTTCGAACTTTGTACTAGATAATTTTATAAAAAATCTCCCATAGAACAGGTATAAACATGGCAAAAATCATATTTCCTACACGAAATTTTTTTCCGAAAGCAATATTATATCCTACACAAAAAATAATAACTGAGCCTGTGACAGATATATTTTCTACCATGGACTGAGTAAAATACGGTTCAATGAATACAGCTGCAATCGTTATTATTCCCTGATATATAAGCAAGGAAACAGACGAAAACAGAACTCCCCAACCGTAAACAGCAGCAATAATAAGTATAATCACAAAGTCAAGCATAGACTTAACAAATAAAATTGACGGATCATTCAATACCACATCATAAATCGGCCCAAGAACAGCCATTGCTCCTACACATATTATAATGCTTGACGTTACAAAACCATCAACAAATCCTGTATCATCTTTATTTTTGAATAAGCTTTTAATTCTGCTGCCAAGTAAATCCATTTTCTTTTCAATATTAATCCATTCACCTAATGCAGTGCCGATTACTAACGATATGACCAACAATAATGATTTTTGTGTTTCCAAACTTCCGTTTTTGATGGTCAGAAGGTTTGCAACAGCACCTGCAATACCAATAAAAATAACAGAGAGTCCGCAGGTGTGCATTATACCTTCACGAATATTTTCTTTTATTCCTTTTTTTAAAATAATACCAATCAGTGCGGCAACAATAACTGCCGCGAAATTGCAAATCGTACCGATACCTTTCATACAAGACTCCAGAATAATAATTATAAATTTATAAAATAAAACTGCCGTATCGTAAAATATTATAAAACATACGAGTATATGTTATTAATATTTTTTCAATACGGCAGTCTGTTATAATTATAATAAATCAGCAATATCCAAAATAAGCTTTTCTGTTTTAAACCATCCGAGACACGGATCGGTTATTGATTTTCCATATACGCCGTCACCTATTTTTTGTGCACCGTCTTCTATATAGCTTTCGATCATAAATCCTTTAACAAGTTTCTTGATGTCAGATGAATGACGCATACTGTGGAGAACCTCTTTGCATATTCTTATCTGTTCGATATAATTTTTATTGGAATTTGCATGATTGGCATCTATTATTGCTGCCATATTCTCCGGTTTTTTCTCGCTGTACATATTATACAATCTGATTAAATCCTCATAATGATAATTTGGCTGTGATTGGCCGTGCTTATTAACAGAACCTCTCAATATTGCATGAGCCAGAGGATTTCCTTTTGTATGAACTTCCCAGCCGTTATAGATAAATGTATGAGCATGACTTGCGGCAATTATGGAATTCATCATAACAGAATAGTCGCCGCTGGTAGGATTTTTCATCCCGGCAGGAACATCCATACCGCTTGCAGTCAATCTGTGCTGTTGATTTTCAACCGATCTTGCACCTATTGCAACATAAGAAAGCAAATCGGACAAATAGGTGTAATTTTCGGGATAAAGCATTTCATCTGCACAGAAGAATCCTGTTTCTTTTATAACCCGTAAGTGAAGCTCTCTGATTGCAGTAAGTCCTTTTAACATATCCGGTCTTTCGTTTGGATCGGGCTGATGAACCATTCCCTTATATCCGTCGCCGGTTGTTCGCGGCTTATTTGTATATACTCTTGGAATAATTAAAATTTTATCTTTGACTTCTTCTTGTATTCTTGCAAGTCTGTTTGTATAGTCTATAACCGAGTCGGCATTATCTGCGGAACAAGGTCCGATAATAAGCAGGAATTTGTCGTTTGTACCATAAAATACATCTGCTAACTCCTTATCTCTTACTTTTTTTGCTTCTGCAAGTTCAGGACTCAATGGAAATTGTGTCTTTATTTCGTCCGCACTGGGAAGCTTACGTTCAAATAACATATGCATTTTTATACATCCTTTCCTGATTTTTTATAAATATAATTGTATCACATTACAAAATGTTTTACAATAAGCAATAAGAACAAAATATTTTTTATATTTTTTAAACAATTTGTTTTAATTTATACTAAAAAATAATAAAAAATTAAATCCGACCGTATAAATATTAAGAAAAATACAAAATATTGATTTCTTACTTTAAACGGTCGGATTATGCTGATTAATTATAATAGCCTGGTGTAGATAAATATCTTTCTCCTGTATCGGGTAAAAGAACAACTATTGTTTTGTTTTTGTTTTCGGGACGTTTAGCCACAAGTGAAGCGGCATAAAGCGCGGCTCCGGATGAAATACCTACAAGTATTCCTTCTTCGCTTGCCAATTTTTTCCCGGATTTGTATGCATCTTCATCATTTACAGGAATGATTTCATCATAAATTTTTGTGTTTAATGTATCGGGAACAAAACCTGCACCTATACCTTGTATCTTATGGCTTCCGGAAACACCTTTTGAAAGTACCGGTGAACCGGCGGGTTCAACAGCTATTATTTTGATTTCCGGATTTTTTGATTTCAGGTATTCTCCCACTCCGGATAAAGTTCCTCCGGTGCCCACACATGCGATAAATATATCTACAGTTCCGTCTGTATCATTCCATATCTCGGGACCTGTAGTTTTAATATGTGCTTTTGGATTTGAAGGGTTTGTAAATTGACCCGGAATAAAGCTTCCGGGAATTTCATTTGCAAGTTCCTGTGCTTTTTGTATTGCTCCTGTCATTCCCTTGGAACCGTCAGTAAGAACCAACTCTGCTCCATATGCACTTAACAGGTTTCTTCTTTCTATACTCATGGTTTCGGGCATGGTAAGTATCAGTCTATATCCTTTGGATACGGCAACCGAAGCAAGCCCTATTCCTGTATTTCCGCTTGTCGGTTCAATTATAACTGCACCGGGTTTTAATAAACCGTTTTTTTCTGCATCGTCAATCATTTCTTTTGCTACTCTGTCTTTTACGCTCCCTGCGGGGTTAAAGTATTCAAGCTTTGCCAGGACAGTAGCCTGTAAATTATTGTTTTTTTCAAAATTTACAAGTTCCAGTAACGGTGTATTTCCTATTAAATCCGTGATTTTTTTATATATTTTCATGTTATATCTCCGCTTTCTTTGTAAAAATAAAAATGCTGAACACATAATATGCGTTATATTTTAATGTGTGATTGGGCTATTTGTTTTCTGATATTTATATAAACATCATGCCCTGTCCCATATTTAAATATTCAGTGTGACAATACATTCATGCTTTATATGCACTTGTTATTATATCATTCATTCAAAATGTTGTCAATATGTTTAAATTTCACCTGAAACAGGTGTGAATTCTTTAATTTATTTTTACTTATAAGGAAAACAGGCTGCTATCTGAGGGAAAAATAGCTTGAAATTATGAATATATTATAAATAATTGAAAAAATTAATAAAAACTATGGTAATTTCGGAAAATATGTGTTATAATATAAGATAGGATTATAATAGGGTTAAATGTGCCAAATACAATTTTGTAAAAAAACAATAAAAATTTTTATATACGGGAGTGAATAAAATAATGGGTTTATTTGATAAAATATTCGGGACATATTCCGAAAGAGAATTAAAAAGAGTAAAACCTATTGCAGACAGTGTTGTTGCATTGGATGAAGAAATGCAAAAACTGACCGACGCAGAATTAAAAGCAAAAACAGGAGAATTTAAAGAGAGAATAAAAAACGGAGAAACACTTGATGACTTATTGCCTGAAGCTTTTGCTGTCATGAGAGAGGCAAGCTGGAGAGTTTTGGGTATGAAGCATTTTTATGTGCAGATTATCGGAGGAATAATACTGCATCAGGGAAGAATAGCAGAAATGAAAACAGGTGAAGGTAAAACTCTTGTATCAACACTTCCGGCATATCTTAACGCTTTGACAGGTAAGGGCGTACATATCGTTACGGTAAACGATTATCTTGCAAAGCGTGACAGTGAATGGATGGGTAAGGTATACAGATTCTTAGGACTTGAAGTAGGTTTGATTATACATGATTTAGGCAGTGATGAAAGAAGAGCAGCATACAATGCCGATGTAACTTACGGAACAAATAACGAGCTTGGCTTCGACTATCTTCGTGACAATATGGTAACATATAAAGAAGAAATGGTACAAAGAGGTCACAACTATGCAATTGTGGACGAGGTAGACTCTATTTTGATTGACGAGGCAAGAACTCCTCTTATTATTTCAGGTATGGGCGGAGATGCAAATGAATTGTATAAAATCGCCGATCAATTTGCGAAAGGTCTGAAAAAGCTTGTTGTAACAGAACATGATGATAAACAGCTCGATGAAGATGTTGATGCGGATTATATTGTTGACGAAAAAGCAAAATCAGCAGCGCTTACAGACAGGGGTATTGCAAAAGCCGAAAAATATTTTAATATAGAAAACCTGTCCGATCCGGAAAATATGAAGATTCAGCATCATGTAAATCAGGCTCTTCACGCAAACGGAGTTATGCACAGAGATCAGCAGTATGTTGTAAAAGACGGAGAGGTAATGATTGTTGATGAATTTACCGGAAGAATTATGCCCGGAAGAAGATACTCTGATGGATTACACCAGGCAATTGAAGCAAAAGAGGGAGTAACAGTTGAAAAAGAATCAAGAACACTCGCAACTATAACCTTTCAAAATTTCTTCAGATTGTATAATAAATTATCGGGTATGACGGGTACTGCATTGACTGAAGAAACGGAATTTCAGGAAATATATAAACTTGATGTTGTGGAAGTTCCCACAAATAAGCCGATTGCAAGAATAGATTTGCCTGATTCAGTATATAAAACCGAAAATGGAAAATTCCATGCTGTTATAAGACAGATAAAAGAATGTCATGAAAAAGGTCAGCCTGTTTTGGTGGGTACTGTCAATATTGATAAATCAGAAAAATTATCGGCAATGCTTAAAAGAGAGGGAATAAAGCATGAGGTATTAAATGCGAAATTCCATGCTAAAGAGGCAGAAATCGTAGCACAGGCAGGTAAAAAGGGTGCAGTTACAATTGCTACAAATATGGCAGGTCGTGGTACCGATATTATTCTTGGCGGTAATGCAGAATATATGGCAAAACACGAACTTGTTAAAAATGGTATGAGTGAAGAGTTAATAGTTGAAGCAACAGGTTTTGCTGATACAGATAACGAAGAAATTATAGAAGCAAGAAGACTTTATAAAGAATATTATGATAAATTCAAGGCAGAACTTCAGGGAGAACAGGAAGAAGTAAAAGAACTCGGTGGATTATTTATAATTGGTACTGAAAGACATGAGTCAAGACGTATTGACAATCAGTTAAGAGGACGTGCGGGACGTCAGGGAGACCCCGGTGCATCTAAATTTTTCCTGTCGCTTGAGGATGACCTGATGAGAATTTTCGGCTCTGACAGAGTAAAGAAAATGGTTGATGCGTTGGGACTTGAAGAAGATGAACCTATAGAGGCAAAAATATTATCAAATTCCATAGAAAATGCACAAAAAAATCTTGAAAGCCGTAACTTTGATTCCCGTAAACATGTATTGCAGTACGATGAGGTAATGAACCAGCAAAGAAAGATTATCTATAAGCAAAGACAAGCGGTGCTGGACGGTGAAGATGTAAGCGGTACAATCAAGAATATGATGGAGGCAATAATCAACTCTGCCATTGATGACTTTATAGGAATTACAGATATTCCTGAAGAATGGAATTTAAGAGCTTTGACAGAGTTTGCAAATACAAATCTTGCAGCACGCGGAGAATTTGAAATATCCAAAGAAGAGCTTGAAACAATTACCAAGGAAGAAATAAAGGAAAAACTCTTAAAGATTGCAAATGACAGATATGCACAGCAGGAGGAACTGTTCGGAGAAAATATGCGTGAATTGGAACGTGTAATTTTATTGAGAGTGGTTGATACATTATGGATGGATCATCTTGATGAAATGGAACACGTTAAACGTGAAATAGGACTGAGAGCATATGGTCAGCATGACCCTGTTGTTGAGTATAGAACGGTAGGCAGTGAATTATATGAGGGAATGTTAGAATCTATTAAGAGAGATACTGTAAGATATATTCTTACGGTACAGCCGAAACCAAGAGTTGAAATTAAACGTGAACAGGTTGCAAAGCCTCTTGATACAGGAAGTGACGGATCGTTGGGCAAACAGCCTAAAAAGGTTGCAAAAGCACCCGGAAGAAATGATCCGTGTCCGTGCGGCAGTGGAAAGAAGTATAAACATTGCTGCGGAAGATGATTTACACTGAAAGAAATATAGCTGCATATAAATATAAAAAACATAATTAGAATGAATTGATGGGAAGTGAAATAATGTTAGAGTATGATGAATATAAACTGCAGCTGCAGGGAATGGAAAAAAACATTAATGAACTGAGGGATTCACTTTGACGTGGATAGAGCTATAGAGGACGTCAAAGAGTTAGAAAAGCAAAGTGCCGAACCGGGCTTTTGGGATGATATGGAAAAGTCTCAAAAGGTACTCCAAAAAACCAAGCAGTTAAAGGATAAGGTTGAAAAATACAATAATTTAAAACAGTCATGGGAGGATGCCTTGGTTCTTGTCGATCTTGCAAATGAAGAAAACGATGAAACAATGCTTCCTGAAATAAAGAAAACAGTAGAGGGTATATCGGAAGAACTTGAAAAAATGACATTAGAAACACTGTTATCCGGCCCTTATGATAAAAATAATGCTATAATGACATTCCATGCAGGAGCAGGCGGAACAGAGGCACAGGATTGGTGTGAGATGCTTATAAGAATGTATCAGATGTATGCCCAAAAGAACGGATATTCGGTACAGACACTTGATATGCTTCCGGGAGATGATGCAGGAGTAAAGAGTGCGACTATTATGCTTTCGGGAGAAAATGCATACGGATATTTGAAATCTGAAAAGGGCGTTCACAGACTTGTAAGAATTTCACCGTTTGACGCAGCCGGAAGACGTCATACTTCTTTTGCATCAATAGAAGTTATGCCGGAAATTGATGATGATGTGGAAATTAACATAAGACCGGAAGATTTGAGAGTTGATACTTATCGTTCAAGCGGTGCAGGCGGTCAGCATATTAATAAAACAGATTCGGCAATAAGAATTACACATATTCCAACAGGTATAGTTGTATCATGCCAGACACAGCGTTCACAGCATCAAAACAGGGAATATGCAATGAGAATGTTAAAGTCAAAACTTGCGGAAATTGCCGAACAGCAACAGAAAGAAAAGATAGAAGATATCAAGGGAGTACAGAAAGAAATTGCATGGGGAAGTCAGATTAGATCATATGTATTTCACCCATACAATCTTGTTAAGGATCATAGAACGGGCTATGAAATGGGCAATATAGGTGCTGTTATGGATGGAGATCTTAACGGATTTATAAACGCTTATCTTAAAGCAGCAAGCCTTGGACAATTACAAAATAATTAATTTATAGCAATTGAAGATGTCTTACACTTATTAAAAACTTTGGAAATTACAAAATGTATGATTGTCATAGCTTGAACAAATGAGTTTATCATGCTTGTTCTGATTTTAATTTTGCCCTGTAAACAGCTGAAATTTTGATTATAAAAAAGGGCGTATATCATTTCAGATATACACCCTTTTGTCTTTGTAAAATATCATAATCAGACCAACAATAATAAATTATCTTTTAAAAGCCGTAATTATGATATACGTACAGACCCGTAAAATTATTTATTGTTATTTTGCTGATTGTTTTTTTGCTGTTTGTTGTTTTGACGATTATTCTGTTGATTGTTGTTTTGTTGATTATTGTTTTGTTGATTGTTTTGGTTATTTTGATTGTTAGACATTTTAATCACTTCCTCTCTTAACAATAGATATAATGCCGCAAAATGGAATAAAATATACATATTTTATAAAAAAATTGGAGAAAGTTATGCAGAAGGTTAATTGGAATTTTAAAAACAGTTTATTGGAACCGAAAAAAATTTCGGAGTTTTCTAAAAAATATAAAATTTCATATGTCATGTCAACGGTTTTGTTGAACAGAGGAATCGAAACCGAAGAACAGGTAAGAGGATATATTTCAAAATCACTTGAATTTATAAATAATCCAAAATTATTGCCCGATATTGAAGCGGCGGTAGAAAGAATAATAACAGCAATTGAAAATAAAGAAAAAATTGTGATTTACGGAGATTACGATGTTGACGGGGTAACTTCAACATCATTGTTGTATAGCTTTTTAAAGGATAACGGAGCAGATGTGGAATATTTTATTCCGGACAGGATCAAGGATGGATACGGTCTGAATATACTTGCTGTTAACAGATTATCTAAAAAAGGAACAAAGCTTATTATAACGGTTGACTGCGGTATATCATCTTTCGGAGAGGTTGAGCTTGCAAAGGCTCAAAAAATGGATGTTATTATTACCGATCATCATACCTGTAAAGAAAAGATACCTCAGGCATTGGCAGTTGTAAATCCGAAAAGACCTGATTGCGAATATCCTTTTAATGAATTGGCAGGAGTGGGAGTTACATTTAAACTTGTTCTTGCCGTAGCAATGAAAATGGGATTAAATACAAGAGAATGTTTTGATAAATATGTTGAATTGGCGGCAATAGGAACTATTGCTGATGTAGTATCACTTCAGGGAGAAAACAGAGTAATTGTGCATAAGGGTATACAAAGTATAGAGAACAGTGATAATTATGGAATAAAATCTCTTTTGAAAATTTCTGGGGCATATGGTAAAGAAGTAAATTCAACTACAATTGCGTTTATGATTTCACCGAGATTAAATGCGGCGGGAAGAATGGGAAGTGCAGATCTTGCAGTAAGTTTGTTATTGAGTAAATCTGAGGAAGAAGCCTATGAGTTGGCAGTTAAGTTAGATGAAATTAATAAACAGCGTCAAAAGACGGAACTTGAAATATTTAATGAAGCGGTAAAAATGATTGAAAATGATCCCGATAAGGACAATAAAAAAGTGATTGTACTTGCAAAAGAAGGCTGGCATCATGGTGTTATTGGAATTGTTGCATCAAGAATTGTTGAAATGTATTATAAACCATGCATTCTTATTGCGCAGGAAGGAAATACAGGTAAAGGCTCCGGACGATCTGTAATCCAAATGAATCTTTTTGATGCATTAACGGAATGTGAAGATTTGCTAACACAATTTGGAGGTCATGATCAGGCCGCGGGATTATCGCTTAATATGGATAATTTTAATGCTTTTGTGACAAAAATCAATAAATATGCACAAGAAAAATTTAAAACCGATTTTGTTAAAACTCTTGATATTGACTGCAGTGTCCCGAGCGGATTCATTTCGGTACAGAGTGCAAAACAGTTGAAATGGCTCGAACCGGTGGGAATGGATAACGAAAAACCTGTATTTGCTGTAAAAGGTGCAAAAGTTATAAGTGCTGCGGTAATGGGTGCGGACGGGAAACATTTAAAGATAAAAGTTGATATTTCAGGGAAAACTGTGGAAGCGGTAGGTTTTGGGTTTGGCGATTATGCAAAATATCTCCTACCGGACAGAATGATTGATATTGCTTTTAATCTTGATATTAATTATTTTATGGATAATGAGAAAGTACAGCTTATTATTAAGGATATAAAAAGCACTAAACGGTAAACAGAGTATAGTTTGTAATTATATTTATATCTAAATGTATGAAAGGATATGATATTTTGGATAGATTGGAATACAGCACAATATTGGGACCTG
>CASFSH010000124.1 GCA_949297205.1 uncultured Bacillota bacterium
TCTTCTGTTACTATTCTGTAAGGGGCACCGTAATTTGTATAAATTATTCCGTAATCATCTCCATCAATTATTACACGTACTCCTTCACCCGAAACTTCATTGCAAAAACCAAAACTCTGACCTTTAAATGTATATGTAAGTTCTGCGTCTTTGGTTGAAGAAATTGCTTTTCCTCCGGAAATTGTCCATCCGGAATCTCCCTGAGCCTCATCAACAGCCGCAACCCTCGGTGTATTATATTTTACACTTGTCATAGGTTCGTCCTGCAATGTGTTATAACACACATATTTTCCAAAATCAGATTCAAGAACGCTCTGTATATAGTCTGCATATACCTGGTAACCGAAGCTATTCGGGTGTACCTCATCAGATCCTATATCCTCCCAGGTAAAATCACCCTCTTCTATACGCTGTTTCACATAATTCTGAATATTTATCGTAGGTATTCCGTAATAGTTTGCCACCTTCTGATGTACATTGTCAATTGCTCCAAAAACATTATTTGTTGTAAATACCATTATTATTGATACCTTTTTCGGCATTGACAATATTTCTCTTATCATACCTTCAATATTACGCTGTACCTCTGCGTAACTCTGTCTTCCGGCATCATTAATTGCAAATTCTATAAACACAATATCAGGACTGTATCTGAGAACATCATCATACAACCTGTATATTCCGTAATCGGAACCGGTACCCCCGACGCCTGCATATATGGGATTTATCGATTTTCCTGTCTTTTCCGCAAGATATTGTGTGGTTTTGTATACCCATGTGTCAGAGAAATCATCGGCACCGGCACCTTGTGTTATTGAACCACCTATATACCCTACAGTAATTTCACTTTTTCCGGAAAAATCAGCCGGTGTTCCTGATATTACCGGTTCTACATATTCGTTTGTAACTTCTTCCTCTTCATTTTCCTTTCGTATGCTTACATCATCAATATAAACAATTCCGCCCTGATCCATAAAACCTATAACAATTTCCGTAAGATTTTCACTGTTAAATTGAAATTCTGTTTTTGACCAGCCTTCTGACATATTTATTCCGGTAAATTTAAGTGTATTTCCTGAAGTATCAAGAATTTTCAGCTGTGCACCCCAGTCCTTGTTTGCAATAGCATAAAATGATACAACATAATCCGTATTAGCCTCAACGCTGACTGTCTGTTTGAGAAGTCTGTCCCAATATGCTCCTCCTTCATTTCCCGTAAGCTTCGCAGAATATGATCCGGTACGCGCCATTTCATCAGAATAAGCCCAATTTTCACTCAATGTCCATGCACCGTTTTGTTCTTCAAAACTTGCATCCCTGAGTTCGTCCGTTTCAGTTTCTCCGGGTTCTTCCGGTTCCTGTGTATCTTCAACAATCTCATAAATAGTAAAATCGTCAATATATACCGGACCTTTGTCCGATCCGTTAAGATTACCAAGTACCAGAATACGTATATCGGTTAATTCACCTGTAGTAAATTCCACTCTTACAGGTTTCCATTCGCTTCCATTTTCAGATGGTTCTGTCTGTCCCTGAGCAATTTTATTTGATGTATCAACTTCCAAAAGCTGTACAACTGCTCCCCAATCATAATCTGACTTTGTGTAATATTCAAACACATATTCTGTATTTGGTGAAAGTGTTACCACCGTACTTGCCTGATTGCTTGTTGCCGATGTCTTTGAAACGGCAATACTTTTAGACCCTGTACGTGCCGTTTCTTCCGTCACATACACCAGTTCACAATCAGTCCACGCATCTGTTTCGACACTGTCATAAAATACAACCTGTTCTTCAGCGTATGTACTGCTTTGTGTTACCTTTAATCCGAAACACTGAAATAAAATTGCAAAAATAAGAAAATAACTTGTTGTTTTATGCATTTTTCTTTACCTCTTCCCTTTAGTTTATTTATTTGCAAAAAATTCATCAACCTGTCTTTGCAGCTCATCCAATACTGTTTGCTGTCCTGCCAGTTCAAGTTTATTCATATATTCATCCCAATAATTTTTTGGATCATCTGCACCGACTTTGTAAATTGCATACTCATCATTTACCGATGAAATCTGTAAAAGCTCATTCATTATAGGCTTTAAATCAGGTACAAATCCCAGCAAAGGTGATTTCGGAGCCTCATCATTCATTTTTTTTGTTTGCTCCCACACATCGTCCGGTGCTCCCTGACGTATATATGCGTTAAACTGATTTCCGAAACACCAATCATAATTAGGATTATAACCGGAATTTTCAACAGTCACTACTTTATTGTTCACGAAGTTATAATGTATTCCTTCAATACCGAAACAAATCAGATTATAAAGTTCTTTATTTGTATTCATAAGCTCTATAAGCTTTACAGCTTTTTCCGGATATCTTGATTTTGCTCCTACCGCAAGTACAGTCTGCAATGCCCCCTGTCTTTTAAGATAAGGTTCATGAAGCAATATATATTTTGTCGGTCTTAATTCACTTGCCTCCGATCCCGGTTTCCAGCTTCCGTTGTTAACTGCATATTTGCCCATTTCATAATCGGCTGTATCATCTCCCATACTGCTGACATCCTGCCGTATATAACCTTTAAGATACCAATCCCTTGTTGTATATAATCCGGTCTTAAATTCTTCAAGATCGAACTGGAGCATAAGCTTATGCGAAGAACCGTCTTTTTTTATTACTACATTTGAATCCTCTATTACAAATTCATATTCAGGTTCAACCCACATATCCATATTTAAAGGCCGATAAGGATAAACATCCGGACTTCCCTCTTTTACCATTTTTAAATAGGGTTCAATATCATTAACGGTTTTCACCGTTGAAAAATCAAAATCATATTTTGACGCAATAGTCATATCTATATTAAGACTTATTGGATGAGTCATTACCTGTACATTAGGTACACCATACAGCTTTCCGTCGATTCGTGCGGAATCAAGAACATATTCCGGTATGGTTTCCATTAATCCCGGTGAATTTTCAACATACTCTGTTATATCGGCAAAACCTCCGCTTGTAACGGCTTTCTGATAATCATTTAACCAGTTTGATGTAAAGCATATATCAAAGGTATTTCCCGATGCCATATACATTTTTATTCTTTCTTCATATGATGCCCCGTCAATAAACTGCAAATCAAGTCTTGCACCAATTGCAGGTTCAATTATTTTGTTTGCTTCTTCAAGCACTCTTTCAAGGTCTGCCTGTTCCGAACCCACAGTAATCCATGTAAGTACCGGCGTTCCGGAATCGTTATTTGCTTCTTCAGGTTTTTCATTGCAGCCTGATGCTATTATTAAAACCGATAAAACAATTGCTGCTGTTTTTTTCCTCATAGCTACCTCCTTTTCTTTATAACTATTGTGTATAAAATCAACTGTCATTCACAGTAATATATTGTTTTTTCAGCATTTTTATATTATAAGAAAAGATAACTTAAAAAGAAATTACTCTTTAATTATTACCGCAGCGATTATTACACAATACATATATAAAATGGCGTAAGCTTTCAATATATTAAATATTGTTTCGTATCAATCATTCAGTCATACAAAATCTCGCAAATCGAGCATCTACATTCCGCAAATACCGCCATATTATTATTTTTATTATAGCATAGACGGGAAATGATGTATATTCTTTTTTTTTATAAAATACTACAGATTTTTATTTTTTGTGTTTCTGCTCTTGAAAATATGCAAAAAATGTTGTATCATTATTTTATAAAACTAAAATAGGAGTAGATTATGTTAAATTTGATTCTGATTGATGATGATTTTCTCACATTGGATATTCTGAAATCCTCTATTGATTGGAACAGCTACGGTTTTTCATTATGCGGCGCCTTTTCCAGCAGTATGAAAGCACTTGAATACATTTCATCAAATAAAACAGACGCAATCATAACTGATATACGTATGCCCGATCCGGATGGACTTGAAATATGCCGCATTTGCAGTGAACGTTATCCCGAAATAAAACTTGTCATTCTTAGTGCATTCAGAGATTTTTCATACGCTCAGAAAGCAATAAGCTATAATAATGTTGTAAGTTATTTGACTAAACCGTTAAACTTCAAGCAATTCAGACAAACACTTGATTCTTTGAAAAATATTTGCATGAAAAATCACGAAACCACGGCGATACATTCTTTTAATGATGTTAATCGTCTTCTTTTGGTATGCTCTAATTTGCTGTTCGGTTTATATAAAACTGCAGATGAACTGAAATCTCAGCTTGCTACCGTAAAGATTGTCACAGATA
>CASFSH010000125.1 GCA_949297205.1 uncultured Bacillota bacterium
TATACCATAATCTGACGATTTTTTCAACACTTTTTTTCTGAATTTTTAGAGGTTACCAATATGAGATGGTTTGTTCACAAAATGTTCATAAAAAGTATTAAGTTTTTTAAAAGTATTCATTTTTTGCGTGATTTGCCTAAAGTATTACCGTATTTGTTTTATCATGGTAAAATAAATATGGGAATATAAAACTAATACCGGTTTTTTGAACAAAAGTAACAAATTATCAGAAAGGATATAAATGCAAATGTTTAAAATTGTACTTGCAGATGATGACAGTAGGTTTGTTGCGCATTTTAAAAAGATTACGGAATGGGAAAAGTATGAAATGGAGGTTGTAGCTGTATTTGATAATGGAGATGAGGTTATAAAATATATAGAGGATAATCCGGTAGACGCGGTTATAACTGATATTTCTATGCCTGAAATTTCCGGGATTGACATAGCAAAATACGTATATGAAAATAATCCGTATATCAAGGTTATGTTTTTTAGTGCTTATAGGAATTTCAGGTATGCGCAGGAAGCTTTTGATTACGGAGTTGTAGGATATATAGTAAAGCCCATTTCAATTGAGGAGCTTGATAAAAAATTAGAACGTTTAAAAAATTTATTTCATGAAAAAAATACAGAAGAATTCATGGATGATTTAATAATCCGCAAACGTTCAGAATTTGTTTTAAATTTTCTTGGAATAAAAAAAGTTCACAAGCAGGTATTAAAGCGTATAATTGACGACAGCGGACTACCATACAGATTTGTATACTTACGATGCTGCATAGTGACATTTGAGCTGCAGGATTTTGAAAGTTATGTAAAGAATGATTGGAAAAATGAAATTGATGTTTTATATGAAGCAATAAACAGGATTGTTTGTTATGAAAATGATAATCTGTATTGTATACCTGTGAGGATATTTAAATCTGAGCTGACAATACTATTTGCGTTCAAGAAACAAAATTTAAATTTAGCAGAGGTTCTGAATACTATAAAGATGAAATTAAATGAATCTCTTACAATTAATGCAGCAGAAACTGATATTATGGAAGCTGATACATTTGCAAAGATGTATGAATTAATAAAAGAGTGTCAAAGTCCGTATGCTGAAAAGATAAATAGTCTCATCACAAATGATAATGTAAATAACACAGATGAATACATTGAAAAAATAAAAAAATATATCGAGGATAACTACTTCAGAGATATTACATTGAATGAAATTGCAGATGAAATGCATATGAATGCAGTAGCATTCAGCAGATTTTTTAAAAATCATATGGGAGAAAAGTTTATTAATTATCTTAATCGTATAAGAGTGGAAAAAGCAAAGCAGATGATTATAATGAGTGAAGATAATATAAATGAATTATATGAAAAATGCGGTTATCCGAGCAAAGCACATTTTTTTAAAAATTTTCGTTATTATACGGGAATGACACCGATGGAGTATAGAAAACGACATATGGAAACAGGTGAAAAAAGATGAAAAGAAAAATGATGCTTAATCTGACGAAAAATATGCACTGGCATGCGTTGTTTGGTAAATTTCGGACGACTATAATGATATTTTTTCTTATACCGGTTATTATATTTGATATAGTTTTATCTGTAACATATGCGAGAAAAATCAGTGGTGAAACAAAGCACAACATAGAGAATGCGTATTTGCAAACAGCAATGCAGATAGAGCAGCAGTTTAAAATGATAAACACTTCCTTTAACAAGATTTCTGCAGATAATAATGTTCGAAAAATTATGACTTCATCTATTTCAGAGATGGGAGGAACAGAGGCAACTATTGCAGGCGGCGGAATTAATAAGCTTATAAATGAAACATTGCAGACTAATCCGTGTGTAAAAGCTGTAGAAATATACAGCAGCTACAATGATTATTTGATATCAACAGTAGCAAGCGGATACATATATGATATTTCTCCGGATTGGTATGAAAAATTTTTAAAAACAGACAAAAGTGAATTTGTGTATTCCGATAATGAAAAGATAATGTTATGCAAGAGAATAAGTCTGGACGGTGATATATTTGGAATTGTAATTTTTGAAGTGGGAAAACCGGAGTTGCTTGAGCGATTAAGAATTGATGAGTATAAGCTTGACATAGGAATTATATTGAAAAATATAGCAGGAGAAAAGATAC
>CASFSH010000126.1 GCA_949297205.1 uncultured Bacillota bacterium
TGAAGACGGAAATGCAAGCGGATCCTCTCTGAAATTCACTGTAAGCAGGAAAAGTCCGTTTTCCATAATATATTTGAGCATATATTTGTTAAAATAAGTTTGTTCATAATCCGAATCCGCAAGATCCGAATAAAAAAGTACAAGCGGGCTTGCAAAATTTACCACTCCGCGGACTGCTCCGGGGGGCGAGCAAACATTCTCGGTGGATGAGTCAATATTAAGGTAGTGTTCTCTTAGGGAATTTTCATTATGATTAAAGATAAATTTGCCGTCTGCTGTTATAGTTCCGATACCGGCATCCGCCAGGGCTGTAATACAGGTGTTTTTCTTTGGATTTTCTTTGATAAAATTTTTAAAATCTTCAGAAACATTCAAATAGTTAAAAAGGCCTTGCAGGTCTATATAAGGAAGGGTATTAACAAGGTATTCATATGTAATGAAACTTCCTGCAGAATATCCGTAAAGGATTACTGTCCGTCCTTTTGCGTATTCTTGTTTTACCGTTTCGTTGAGGTCTTTAACTATTGGCAGCATATGGTGGGATTTTTGAACCCATATGGCGTCATGAAGGCATTCTGTCAGGAGCTTTCTGACCTGAAATGCTACGGTCGGGCTGAAATCTTTTGATAAATCAAGTCGTTCTGTTACAAAATCCAGATCGTTTTTGCTCTTGTCGCCCCAGAAAAATATTACGGGCTCTTCAACGATATTCATTTCTCTTTGGAGCATAAGCTGTTTGACCTGTTCATCAGATTCAAACTGATTTTTTATCGCAGGATGAAGTTTCCTTACCCCTTTTTCAAACCAGTTTTGCATTTTTTCATTGTTGTTGTTTGAACCGTTTATATAAACAAAACTAATGTCAGATGCAAAACTCAGGCTTTGAAGTGCTGCAAATATTAAAATCCCCATCAAAATCTTTTTCATAACATAAATACTAGCACAAATAACCTTTCAGACAAATTATGAACAGTTGTAAAGTTTTTGCGGAGTACTGTCAAAAATTAATATTTTGATGTTTAATGATTAAAAAAGAAAAATATGAAAATATTACCTGTAATAAACTATAATATTCATTTACTTCCCGTACAAAAACAACAACAGTTTCGCCGAGAGAGTACTTTAAGTACTTCTTTTTTATCTGCCGGTACATTTTATACTTGTCCGGTGAATTTTGCAGGTGCCTCTAATAATCTGCAGGTACAGCTTTTGAATTTGGATGGAGTGCATTGTCCGTGCTGCGGGGAGGCAATGATCAGTACTTCAAAGACAGGTGAAATTTTGAAAAAGGCATCCCGGGCAAAATCTTTGACTGATTATGCCGGTATATTGGTTCAAAACAAAGAATATTTTCACAAAAAATATCATCCTTTGATAAATTCAATAAACGGATTGGCTAAAAAAGCTCCGGAAAAAACAATTCCTGAAGCTTTGCAAATTGTCAGGAACGGAAGCTTTAAGATTGTGATTGGAGCCATGCACAAGCAGGGGCACTATCTTAATGAACTGCTTGAAACCGAAAAATTATCCGCATCAGACCAAATAAAGATAAAATCTTTTGCAGATTATTTGAATAACATAACTTTAATCCCGAAGAAAAAAGAATATGATGAAAAATTTCATGAAACATTTGACAATTTGGACTCTGCCGACAAAAAAAAGTTCGCATATTTGGTAAATAACTCAATAATGTCAGCTTACAATTGTCGCGGGGTTCTCTTTTACGATAAAGAACAACTGAACGGGCTTTCTCCGCAGACTTTTATTGTTAAACGAATGCTTGATTTTTCACAGAATACTTTGAAAAAAATATTTATAAACAGACCTGACAATAATGGAGGTAATAATATACTTATATGCGGTGAGTGTGCTCCAAGATATAAAACTTTTAATTTTATAAGAAACGCTCCATATGCTAAAGAAAGACTTGAACAATATGCACAGGATATTTCTAATGCAATAAACGAAAATAAACTTTCCGGAAATAACGGGTATATTTATGATTTTATCAAAGCAGCTAATGTTCCGGGCAAAAATCTTTTGAAAATGAGCAATGTAAGCGGAATTACGCAGAGTAAAATTTTTTATGAAAGAAAACGCAATTATATATTCGAACAATACGAAGGAATTCCCTGTGCAAGCTGCGGAATCGAGACAATTACTCATGATCAGAAAGTGAAACTTTTTAATGAAATAAAAAAATGTGAAAATGTTTATGAACTTAAAAATTTAGTAAAAATAAATGAAAATCATATTCCGTCTGATTTTAGGAAACTGGTTAAAAGGTTTAATGCTATTATTGACAAAAACCCTGATATTAGCGAGTCTGAGGTAATGGAATATTTACAAAAAGCAGGAAAAGAAGATCTTTCAAAGCATATGCTCAAAGTCTGTGAAAAGATTAAAACGTTTGTTGATAATAATAATTTTAATTTTGTAGAAAAAGAAATAATAAACGATTTTATTTTCTGGGTTAAGCAGGAATGCGTTGATATGCCTTATGGGCAGGAATTTCATTACTCCAACTATAATAAAATGATAGAAGATACTCTCGGTACTTTACACAATTCAAACAGAGCAAAGCTTATAGATATGGCAAAAACAAGGTTAAAAGAGGTTTATATGGAAGATTATATACTTCATCCGCCTGCTGAACTGGCAAAGCAGGCCGGAGGAATACTAAAATCTATGATGCAAAATGTTTTTAAATTGACAGTAATAACTGTTGATCATACGGAAGCTCTGGCTGCCGGCGGAGCAGATGAATATTTTAATAAAACCGGATATTGCAAATTTTGTAATATACAGAAGGGCAAGAAACCGTTAGAAGTTTGGGCGGCTCAGCATCCGGAGATAAACAAAAATCTTCCCAAACATTTAAAATATATAAGCGGGATTATAAAACGGGAACATATGAAAGAAATGTATGATTACCCTGAAAAAGCGGCAAGACAGGCAATCCGTCTTGCCAGAGGAAAAATTCATATTCCGACTGATTACGATACTAGAGATTAATTTCAATTTTATCGGGATTTGTATAGTTGTAAATTAAAGCTGCAATTGCTCCTGCAATCAGGTTGGTGATAATAGTTACAAATACACTCGGCCAGCAGGCAGTGTGCATCATCCCTAAAGCCATAGCGACAGCCGGATTGAATGCACCGTAACAAAGAACGCTTCCGACTGCAAAAATTCCGACAGTTACTGTCGAACCTATTGCAAGTCCAAAATAAGAATTTCCTTTTGTATTTCTGCTTGCAGCCGTCATCAGTACTACATAACAAAGTGCAAATGTGAACAAAAATTCGCCGACAATCATAGGCAGAAAATTAAACGCACAGCCTTCGTAATTTGCAACGTGTCCCGAAAAATAATTTACAAGAATGACCGCACCTGCGGCTCCCAGAAGCTGTGAGATTACATATGGTATAAGTTCTGCGGCGGGCAAGGCTTTTCCTATCACTGCCGCAAGTGAAATCGCAGGGTTGTAGTGCCCTCCGCTTATGTGTCCCCCTGCATAAACCATAATCATTAACGCAAAACCTATAGCCAGCGCATTAATTACGCCATCTCCGCCTAAAAGTGATACACAACCTATTGTAAATACCAGAAAAAATGTTCCTATAAATTCTACAATACAATTTCTAAAGTTCATTGTTTTCTCCTTCTCTTATCAAACCCTGTCAAATTACCATCAAATTGAGAAACTTTCTATTCTATGGCAGAATTAGGACTTTTGGGGTAAAATATAGAGAAGAAAGATTATCCGGAAGGAGAGATATGTTTTATTTTGAAAAAATAAACGGGAAAACCGTTATGAAATCTGATTTGCTCAATAAAGTCGACCATTTTTT
>CASFSH010000127.1 GCA_949297205.1 uncultured Bacillota bacterium
GCCCCCAAAATATTTATTTCAGCAGACTTTATCAATGCGAACTATGTAAAATCTTCGATTTTACATGAAAAATTTTGACAATAGTCATAATTTTTTTAAATGCGATTGAAAATCGCATTTATTCAGTGAGCATTATATAAGCCCGAAATACACAAATTTTTACACAAATAAATTATATTTTACCATTACTGTAACAAATTATATTTTTAGCTAAAAATATTGTATAAAAAGTATATTGATTTAATGCCGAAAATATTATATAATTTATGTAGATTATTGTGTGTATATAGATGATGTATTAACTTTTTATATCATACATTTAAACTTACCGATATTCAGTTCTCTGAAATATTCGGATAAATTACACGGCATAAAAAACAAGGAGGAATGTTCTATGAAATTAGACAGAATTATTGCTGTCAGAAACAACAAAACCGTATATCGTGACGGAGATTTATGTCTTAAAGTTTTTAACGACGATTTCTCTAAAGCCGATATTTTAAATGAAGCTCTTAATCAGGCAAGAGTAGAAGAAACAGGTCTTAATATTCCCAAAGTACAGGAAGTTACCACCATTGACGGAAAATGGACCATTGTTTCCGATTACATCAAAGGTAAAACACTTAACAGACTTATGGAAGAAAATCCTGATAAGTATGACGAATATTTGAATACGTTTGTTGATCTTCAGCTGGAAATGCATTCAAAAAAATGTCCTATGCTCAACAAATTAAAAGATAAAATGAGCAAAAAAATAAGTCTTACCGATCTTAGTGCAACAGTTCGATATGATCTTTATACAAGACTTGAAGCAATGCCTAAGCATAATAAATTGTGTCACGGTGATTTTAATCCTTCAAATATAATAATTGCTGATGACGGTACTCCGTATATCCTTGACTGGTCACACGCAACACAGGGCAATGCGTCAGCAGACGCAGCAAGAACATACCTTCTGTTCTGGTTAAACGGTGATATTAACGGAGCAAAAAAATATCTTGATATGTTCTGTAAAAAAAGCGATACTGCTGTACAGTATGTTCAAAAATGGATGCCTATAGTTGCAGCATCTCAAACCGTTAAAGGAAATGAACACGAGAGAGAATTTTTACATTCATGGATAAATGTAGTTGATTATGAATAAAACACAGGAGGAAATTTATATGAAAATAACAGTATGTATAGGATCTTCATGCCATATAAAAGGTTCAAGACAGGTTGTAGAAGAATTACAATATCTGATAGCAGAAAATAATTTGGGTGATAAAGTAGAACTTGCAGGAACCTTCTGCATGGGCAAATGCCAGCAAGGTGTATGTGTAACCGTTGATGACAAATTTTTCTCTGTATCACCGGAAACAGTTAAGGAATTTTTTAATACCAATGTACTGAAAGCCATTAAATAATATCTATGCCAATGTTTTTATATGCATGGACTTTTACATTTAATATATGCCGTTTAAATCGGCAGAACGGAGTTTATTATGATTATTCAGATTTGTGTCGGCAGTTCATGTCACCTGAAAGGTTCTCACGAACTTGTAGGTCTTTTTCAAAATGAAATTGAAAAAAGGGCTCTCGCTGCAAAAGTCACTCTTGCCGGATGCTTCTGTACCGGCAAATGCAACAGAGAAGGTGTTACCATTATTGTTGATGATGTGATTTATACAGGTGTCACTCCTGATAAATTTACAAGCTTTTTTGAGGAAAATGTTTTAAAAAATATCTGATAATAAAGGAGTATCGTAATGGCTGACTGTTTAACGCTTAAAAAATCAAATTGTAAAAATTGCTATAAATGCATTCGTCATTGTCCTGTTAAATCCATAAGATTTTCGGGAAATCAGGCGTACATAATCGGAAATGAGTGTATACTTTGCGGACAATGTTTCGTTGTATGTCCTCAGAACGCAAAGCAGATTGTAGACGAAACCGAGAAGGTTAAAGTTTTACTGCAAAGCGGTGATCCGGTTTATGTAAGTATTGCTCCATCTTTTATTGCCAATTATGAAGGTGTGGGCATTAATTCAATGAAAACGGCATTGAAAAAATTAGGATTTGCAGATGCAGAAGAAACAGCAATAGGTGCAACCATCGTCAAACGTGAATATGACAGAATGATTAACGAAGAAAACAGAGATATTATTATTTCCTCTTGCTGTCATAGTGTTAATCTGCTTATACAGAAATATTTTCCAAATGAACTTGTATATCTTGCAAATGTTGTTTCTCCTATGCAGGCACATTGTCTGCAGATAAAAAAACAGCACCCCGGTGCAAAAACAGTATTTATCGGTCCATGTGTGGCAAAAAAAGACGAAGCCGCTTACTACGAAGGGATTGTTGATGCAGTCCTGACATTTGACGAGCTTACAAAATGGCTGAATGACGAAAATGTAGAACTTGAAAAAGAAATGGATCACGATGAAAACAGCCGTGCGAGATTTTTCCCGACAACCGGCGGAATTTTAAAAACCATGGCTCAGGATAACCCTGAATACACATATCTTGCAATTGACGGTGTTGAAAATTGTATGGCAGCACTAAGAGAAATTCAAAGCGGAAATGTTCATAAGTGTTTTATAGAAATGTCCGCTTGTATCGGAAGTTGTATAGGCGGTCCTGTAATGGAAAAATTTCACCGCTCTCCCGTAAAGGATTACAAAGCAGTTTCAGATTTTGCAGGCAAAAAGGACTTTGATGTAGATCAGCCTGATGCACCTGAACTGACTAAGAATTTCTCTGTTATCGAAAAGAAATTACTTCCTCCTACCGAAAAAGAGATTGAGGAAATTCTTCATCAGATGGGTAAGTTCAAGCCCTCGGATGAACTTAATTGCGGTTCATGCGGTTACAATACCTGCCGTGATAAAGCAGTTGCTATATATCAGGGAAAAGCAGAAATTTCAATGTGTCTGCCATTTTTAAAGGATAAAGCTGAAAGCTTTTCAGACAGTATTGTTAATAATACTCCTAACGGTCTTATTGTTCTTAATGAAAATCTTGAAGTACAGCAAATAAATACTGCTGCACTTAAATTAATGAATCTTCGATCGGTCAGTGATATATTAGGTGATCAAGTTGTAAGAATAATGGATCCGAATTTATTTATGGATGTACTGAGAACCGGCAGAAATATAAAAGATAAGCGTGTTTATATGGCTGAATATGAAAAATATGTCGAAGAAACAATTATATATGATAAAGAATACAGACTTTTAATATGTATTTTAAGAGATATAACAGATGAAGAAACAGCAAGAGAGAAAAAAGAAAATATAAGCAGGCAAACCATTGAAATTGCCGACAAAGTTGTTGACAAGCAAATGCGTATAGTTCAGGAAATTGCTTCACTTTTGGGTGAAACTGCTGCTGAAACCAAAATTG
>CASFSH010000128.1 GCA_949297205.1 uncultured Bacillota bacterium
TGCTCATTTTCACAATATAGGATATTGCATATAAAAGCCCTATCGAATTTTTGTATGCCCCGTCCTCTATATTCGGATTGCCCTCACCAAATACAGCAACATAATTCATTGCAGGCACATCAACAATGACAGGCTTTTTCGGTGGAAGATAAAATTCCTTAAATTCTTTTTTAAAATCAAATGTCATTTCACACCTCATATAGAGTACTTTTATTTTGTAAATCGTAAAATTAGCTCGGCAAATTTTTTCTCATTCAAACTTTCATTTGAAATATAATCTCCATTATAAAATACGGCGTAGTTCGTCCATGCCATTGGTGCATTTTGTGCTTTTTCTTTACTATCTATAAAAACGCATTCAAGTGGCACCCCTTTTTCTTTAGCATAGTCTTTTATTATTGGGACATATTTTGCTGTAAACGGACAGCCATATGTGTAATAAATTACAAACCCCTGCTTTCCTATATGCGGGTATTTTGCGCATTCTTTAAATTTAGGTACAATTTCTTTATCAACAAATGGCAAATACATTAACGTATAAAACGGGTTTGCTGTATCCGCTACTTTAAAACCTTTATAAGCGAGATATTTAGGATCTGATAGAAAAGGCATTTTCTTTTGTGATGAAATAACCGTTATTCCGCGCTTCCCTTGTGCTTTTGCATCAGCAATACATGCATTTAATAAATCATTTGCATATCCGTGTCCTTTCAATGAACCGGATACCCAAAAACAATTTATATGCATATAACCGTTTGCATCAATAGGACACCAAGCATTTTCTGCCGGTATATATTCAATAAAACATTTGCCACGCTCAACAGATTTTAGAAATACCAATCCTTCTTTCATTCTTTCAGAAAGCCACGCTTTTTTGCTTGACACCTGAATATCTTTATTATTTGAAATTGCACAGCATATGTGTTCATACTCTAAATTATCATGTGTTATTTTAATATAGTTCATTTTTTCACCTCATTTCGGGCAACGGAGCAATGTATATACCGAGCTTATGGAAATCATACCAAGCAGAAATTGTCTTTTCATCCGCTGCTTGCAGAGCAAGTAAAACTTCTTTTGCGAACTCCATTGTTGCAGTTCCGTTTGCTGTTACAATATTATTATCTCTTACCGCTTGACGTGCAATAAATTTATCTTCGTTTGTATAACAGGATCCTGCCGATGTTTTAAGTTCCGCAAGATCGTTTGCTGTATGTTTTCCGAAATTAAGCGCACCAATCGTTCCCAAAAAGCGGCAGGCATCGCAGATCGCCCCCAACAATTTTCCCTTTTTGATCGTCTTTTCGACGAGTGGCTTTATCATATAGGCATTTTCGCTATGCCACGACATTCCGCCGATCAGTATGAGCGCATCATATTCTTCGGGTACGCTTTTCAAATCGTAATCAGGCAGAACGGAAAAGCCTCCGATAGATTTTACGGGTTTCTCCGTAAGCGAAACAATTTTGTTTTCAAATTGTCCGCCGCCTATCATCGTAACGGCGGTGGACAGATAGGCCGCTTCAAAGTCCGCCCATTGATCGAGCAA
>CASFSH010000129.1 GCA_949297205.1 uncultured Bacillota bacterium
CCCATGTATCTTTCGGAAAATATTATAATATTGAAGTTGAAGATGATGTGACAGCTTTTCTTGAATATGATAATGGTTTGACGGGAGTATATATAACATCAACAGGCGAAGCACCCGGAACAAACAGACTTGAAATTATGGGTGACATGGGAAAGGTTGTTATTGAAAATAATGAAATAACATTCTGGAGGAATACCGTATCTGAGCGTGAATTTAATAAAACCAACACTGCTATCTTCGGGAGACCGGAATGCTGGAAATGTGAAATCCCCGCAGATAAGAGCGGCGGAGAACAGCACGTGGGAATATTTAAGGATTTTGCAAACGTATTACTTCACGGCGGCAAATTGCTGGCGCCCGGTGTTGAAGGGATTAAAGGTCTTACTATTTCAAACGCAATTCATTATTCCGCTTGGACCGGAAAATGGGCGGATTTAAAGAACTTCCCTCATGAGGAATTCTATCAGCTCCTTCAGGACAAAATCAAAAACTCAAAAGTTGTAAAAAAAGAAAGCAGTATTGTTGCGGATACAAAAGGTACATATTAACAGGAGGGAATATTATGGATAAAAGAATAGGAGCACAGCTTTATACTGTAAGAGATTATACTCAGACATTGGAAGATTTTGAAAATACCATAAAAAAAGTCAGGGACATAGGATACAAATCTGTCCAGCTTTCCGCAATAGGAAATTTTGAGGCTTCCAAAATAAAAGAAATATGTGATAAATATGGCGTGATACCGACCTGTACGCACAGAAGCTGGCAGGAATATACCGAAAATATAGACTGGTCAATAGATTTTCATAAAGCATTGGGATGTAAAATCGCAGGATTAGGATCATATCCGAATATCTGGGGTGGAATTGAGAAAGAAGATATGATAAAGTCTGTTGAAATAATGAACGATATTTATGATAAATTCAGTGCAAACGGTATGACATTTGCATATCATAATCATCATATTGAATTTATGAAAATTGACGGACAGTTTATTATGGATTATTTCCTTGAAAAGGGCAAGTTTGATTTTATTGTTGATGTTTACTGGCTTGCATATGCAGGTATAAATCCTGCTGACTACATCAGAAAGATGGGTAAACGTGCAAAAGTTATTCATTTTAAAGATATGAATATTATTCCGGGTGAAAAATCTCATCAAATGGCAGAAGTCATGGAGGGTAATCTTGACTGGGATTCAATAATAAAGGCAAGTGAAGAAGCAGGAGCAGAATGGGCAATGGTTGAACAGGATATTTGCCAGCGCGATCCTTTTGAAAGTCTTGCAATAAGCTATAATAATCTGAAAACAAAAGGCTTTATTTAATAAAATTATATCCTGAAAGGATTTAGTATTATGAAAAATGCGTGTGTTGTTGGATATGGCGCAATAGGACCCATACATGTATCTGCTATAAAAAAATGCGAATATGCAAGTCTTTATGGAATTTGTGATAATAATCCCGAGAAATTGAATCTTGCAAAAAAAGAATGTGACTGTGCTGTATTTTCGGATTTTAATGAAATGCTGAAAGATGAAAATATTGATGTTGTTCATATTTGTACTCCTCATTATCTTCATAAAGATATGGCGGTTGCTGCACTGAGAAGCGGTAAAGATGTGGTTTTGGAAAAACCTTTAACTTTGAATAAAGAACAATTACGTGAATTATGTGAATTGAAAACAGACAAAAAAATATGCGCAATGCTTCAAAACAGAACAAATCAGTCTGTTGTTACGTTAAAAAACATAATAGATAATGATAAATCAATAGGAAAGCTAATTGGTATTTCTGCTTTTCTTACATGGCAAAGAACACCGGAATATTACAACGCTGACGAATGGAGAGGAAAATGGAAAACAGAAGGCGGGGGGTTACTTATTAATCAGGCAGTTCATACACTTGACCTTGTAGACTGGCTTGGAGGAGGTATAAAAAGTATTAAAGCCTCTATATCAACAAAAAAACTTGGCGACGTTATAGAAGTAGAAGATACGGCAGATGCTTTATTGGAAATGAATAACGGTGCGGGAGGATTGTTTTATGCATCAAATGCATATACAAACAGTACTCCTCCTCGGGTTGAGCTCAATTTTGAAAATGTAACATTCCGTTATGCTGATGAAAGGCTATACAAAATAACAAATGATAATGTAAGTATTATAGAACAAGATAATAATATTCCTGAAGGAAAGCAATACTGGGGATGCGGACATAAAAAGGTTATTAATGAATTTTATAAGGTATTGTCCGGAGAAAAAGGTAGTTATATTACTCTTGAGGATGCCATACATGTTATGAAAGTTCTTTTTGCATTTTATGAAAGCGGAAAAAATAATTCAAACAAGATTTTTATTGAAGATATAAATTTATAAAAATACATTCAGAAAGGAAAAAGAAATATGGAAATGACTTTCAGATGGTACGGAAAAGATGATCCCGTTACCTTGGAGAAAATCAGACAAATTCCCGGAGTTACCGGAATTGTTTCGGCAATTTATGATATTCCTGTAGGTGAAGCATGGAGTTATGAGAGAATAATGGGACTTAAAAATGAAATTGAGTCTGCAGGTT
>CASFSH010000130.1 GCA_949297205.1 uncultured Bacillota bacterium
TTCTGAAGACGGTTTTTGTAAATGTTTAATTCCTCTTTCAGATTATGATGGTGACGTGTTAATTGCTTCTGCTCATAGAGATCAAATCGGTTTACTTTAGTAATGCGATATGGTTTCTTGCGATGATTGGAGGAAATCACATCGCAAATAGTAATGGAATCAAGAGTATCATTTTTGGTGATACCGCCTTGAATTTTCCTTGTAAGGTCAGTTGTCGTGGGGTTGATGAGTGCAACAGTATATTGGTTATCAAGAAGATATTTAAGCAGAGCAAAATGGTAATGCCCGGTATCTTCCATTCCGATAAGAAGTTCCGACTTGGCATAGTTGCTTAGCTTTTGGATGAGATACAAAAATCCGGTCTGATTGTTATCAAAAACAGACGGATTTAAGAGTATTTCACCGGTTCCTTTGTCAATTATGGAAAAAGTGTGTTTGTTTTTACCGATGTCAATTCCGACTAAAATCATGGTAATGCATTCCTTTCGTAATAAGTTGTAATGTGTTATCCACAACACTTGCTCCGTAAAACCTGGTACGAGATACGAATTCAAAGACTCATCTAACTAATCATTACTGAGAAACAAGGTGTGGTGAGAACCTCCTTGAAGTAGTCAAAGCCACAGGACAAATATATCAAATCCACATTACTTATTTATATAATACCAATAAACTAAACCGTAATCAACCACGGATTAAAAGGTTGATAGAAAGGAGAAAGGTATAATGCAACGACCGTTAGATGAGTCAATTACATTATACCAGGATATAATACCATGAAAAAACTATTTATTTACTCGACCGAGCACGCCGACCTTGTATGGCGGCGCTGTTTCGACAGAGATTTTACTTTTAAGGGCAGAAATTTTGTATCCTATGCAGATATCGAAGGGTATTTTATTAAAGATAACATAGAATTTTGCAGAAAATACGATGAATTTCGTTTTACGGTTGAAAGTCCGGCTATGCTGAAAAAATTTCTTGAGAAAAACCCGGATTATGAGGATGAAATTAAAAAGCTCATTTCCGAGGGCAGAATTAAAATGCCTTTTGCCGGAAACAACATTGTTGACAGCAATCTTATATCGGGAGAGGGAATAGTCAGAAATTTCCTCTACGGCAGAGAGTATCTTAAAAACAATTTCGGACACGTTCCCTATGGTATGGACAGAAACGATGCCTTCGGAAATACTGCGCAGCTTCCGCAGATTGCGAGAAAATTCGGTTCAAAGTGGATTTATCACATTACATACAGTACCCCTGACAATCTTTATTGGCGGGGACTTGACGGCAGTACCGTCCTTGTATGGAAGCCGAAGTGTGTAGGCTATACGGGCGGCTATTACAAATATCCGCCATGCCCTGCTTGCGGAGGACACCGCGATAAGGACTGCCCGGTATGCGGCAACAGACGAATAGATGTTGAGTTTCTTGAAAAAATGCGTGTCACACTGCCCGATAAGCTGCCCGATTTTGACGATACGATACCGCCGTATATTTACTGCGGCGGCGAGGAAATACTGCCAAGTGAGAGCGTTATTAAATGGGCACGAAATCATGCGGACGAGTACGATATACAATTCATCGATTATGACGATTATCTGCCGTATATCTCCGATATGATAGAACATTCCGACAATCCGTCGGAGAGTGAAATTCATTCATCGGCGGAAATCAATGCCAACAACACCGGCTGTTATGTAACGAGAATTAAGACAAAGCAGACCTTAAGAGAAAATGAAAATCTGCTTACTGCGCTTGAAGCTCTTGCCTGTGCGGACGCACTCAAAAACGGCGGATATGATTATGAAAAGATAGAGGGCATATGGGAAAAATATTTCTTCACCGCTTTCCACGATGCTGTAACGGCAACTCATATTGACGCGGCATATGATGAAATAATGGACACCGCCACCGAAATCAAGTGTGAGGCACAAAGCATGGCAAATGATTTGCTTAAAAATTCGGTAAAAGAAAATGACAGAGTTATAACTATATATAATCCGTACGGCAGCAGCGTGTCAAAGGAGGTTTTTGTCAAAGTAAAAACCGATGACGATATACGCCTTGTTGATGAAAACGGAAACGAAACAGATATTTGCAGCTATGAAAAGAAGGACGGAGAGGTGACTTTGTCCTTTTGGGCAAGAGGCTTAAAGTCGTTTTCGACAAACGTATACACTATCGTAAAAACCGATAAGCCCTTTAACAAGGAGGAAACTGTTCTTTGCAGAATGAGCGGACTTAAGGGCAAGCCGGTTCTGACCGATGTTACGGCAGACGAAAAAACAACTGTATCAGAAAATGAAACGGTAATTGAAAATGAATTTTTCAGAATTATTGCGGTTGATAACGGTATCAAAGAAATTTTTGATAAAAAACTAAACACGATTATATCAAAACAGAGCGAATATATGGTCGGCGAATGGATTCTTGAGCATGACGAGGGATCGCCATGGTCTACTCTTTCGCCCGATATGCGAAGACAGGCTTTGAGCAAATACACAAGACTTGTTAAGATTACAAAGACAGACGGTGAGCAAAGACTTGATTTCCTCATTCATCCGGGGGATATTGAGGGCTACGGCGTTATGGCGTTTGATATAAACTACAGCGTCAGCCTGAAAAAGAACTGCGATATTGTCTGTTTCTCATCGGACGTAAGATGGGATACGCAGAATTACAGACTGAGGATTGCCGTCCCCGTAATCGGCGAGACGAGAGATTTTTACGATTTTCCATACGGTGTAATTGAGAGTAAACCGTATAAACCCGAGGTTGTCTGGGAGGATAACGCGTCAAAATGGGCGAGTGCGGCAGGCGATTATCCGGCAATAAATTGGGCAGGTGTACAGACAAACAGCTACAGCATTGCCATGTTTAACAAGGGTACACCTTCATACCAAATTAACAGTGACAGCAAAGGAAACGGTACGATATATCTCAGCGTTTTAAGAAGCCCATCGGTCGGCTCATACCTTCACAGCCCAGTGGAATACACAATGACAGACTATGACGGTATGCGCGATGCCGGAGAACATCATTTCGAGTACGGTATAAAGGCATACGCCAAAGGCTTTGATGAAAATGACGCGGTAACGGACGGAATTGCATTTAATTCTCAGCTTTGTACCGTAAACGGATATGCCGATATTGCACCCTTGCCGGTATCGGAATGTGACGGCGCGAGAATTGCGGCGGTAAAGATGTCCCAGGACAGAAAAGGACTTATTGTGAGAATAAACGAGTATCACGGAAAGAACGGAAGCGGCAGACTTATTCTCCCCGAAAGCATAAACGCAAAGGCAGTATATTCGTGCGACCTCAAGGAGGACAAAGAGCAACAGCTTTCTATAGACGGCGGCTCGGTTAAGCTTGACATTAAGCCGTTTGAAATTAAAACTCTGTATATTGAGCTGTGATAAGTCTGTATTTCAAACAACTAAACACTAATAAAATATTTGCATAACGGAGAACATTATGGAACTTAGTATAAACAAATTAAATTTCGATTTTGAGTTGGAACTCAAGGATATGTTTTACAAAAATTATCCGATAAAATATTCAAGTGAAGAAAGCACAAAGGATAAAATTGTTTTTAAAAATGATGAAATCAAAGCAAAGGCAAGTCTTAAGCTTTTATGGGGCGAAAATTCCTTGTGTATCGCATTTGACGTAAGCACCGGCAATTTCGGCGGCTGGGATATTAACAGACAGTTCGCCGCGTATGACTCGATAACGCTTAAGCTTTATGACAAAAACGGAATAAATAAAATTATGGGTGGCAAATTTGATTTGGGCGTAAAATCTGATTTCTGGACATGCGCGTTTCATGCAAACGGCTTTAACGAGTTGCCGGGGCGTGTCGCGTCAATGCTGATGAAAAGCGATGATACTTATTATCATATAATGCCGCTTTGCCAAGGCGATTTTAAAGGCGAGCTGAAAAACAGCGATGACGGCGCTTTGAGAATAACGTTTTCGCCGTACAGAAGCGGATATATGCGCATAAACGGCTGTGCGGCGATTATTTAGTGGGGCAGCGATCCTTATAAAACGGTGCGTAACAATATCGCAAACGGATATGAGGCTTTGGGCTTAAAAAATGCGATGACCGAAAATAAGCGATGCAGTGAGATTTTCGACTATCTCGGCTGGTGCAGCTGGGACGGCTTCAGAACCAATGTAAGCTCAGAGGGTTTGTACGGCAAAATGCGGGAATTTAACGAAAAAGGCGTGCCTGTAAAGTGGGTTCTCATTGACGACGGCTGGTATTGCGAGGATGATGACAGAAGAAAGATACGGGATTATAAAGAGGTCTCGGAAAAGTTCCCCGAAGGGTTAAAGGAATTTGTCAAAACATCAAAAGAGAAATACGGGATAAAATATGTCGGTATGTGGGAATGTTACGGCGGCGGTTGGAACGGTGTTGACCCAAGCGGTACGATTATGTCAAAGCACGCCGACACGATTGATATTTTCCCTGACGGCGTTGTGTATCCGAAAACAGACGAGGCGGGCGGATTTGTCTATTGGAACCGCCGGCACGACTATTTGAGCCGCTGCGGAGTTGATTTTTTGAAAATCGACGTGGAAAACGAAATGGAATCGTGTATGCACGGGCGTAAGGCTGTCGGCGAAACGGCTCGTGAGTCCATAAAAGCAATGGAAGCGTCTGTCGGCTTGTACTTTGACGGCGCGTGCATAAACTGCACCGGTATGGGGCAGGAAGCACTCTGGAACAGAAACGTAGGTATGGTAAACAGAAATTCCGAGGATTTTATATGGAACGATGTAAAAACAATGAACGGATTTGTGAACAGCAATATATTTAATTCGCTTTATCACAGCTATTTTTCAGTTCTCGACTGGGATATGATGATGAGCGATTCGCCTTCAACAAGAATGAATACCGTCCTTCATGCCATGAGCGGCGGACTTATGTATTTATCTGACAGAGTGGGCGAAACAAATCCCGAAACAGTTCTGCCCTTCTGTATGTCGGACGGAAAATTACTTAAATGCGACTGCGCGGCAATGCCTGCGGAGGAGAATTTTTTCGTTGACTCGCTTACGGAAAAATACGCGCTTAAGGCTTGGAATATATGCGGACAAAGCGGTATTTTGGGGCTGTTTAACGTGTTTACGGGCGAAGAGGAGATTGAGTGCGAGTTCAAAATAAGCGATATTCATAATATCAATGGAGATAAATTTATTTTATACGATTGGTTCGGCAAAAAGACGATTGTTTCAAACCGCGATATGGTACATAAAATTTCAATAAAGCCTTATGAAGCGTTTTTGTTTATAGCCGTACCGATAGAAAACAATATTGCAATTCTCGGTGATAAGGAAAAATATATTTCACCGGCAGTTATCGAAAAACGAATAGTAAACGATGATACGCTTTCGCTCGTCCTAAAGTATGGCTGCAAGCCTAGCTTTTATGCCGAAACCGAGCCGTCAATAACGATTAACGGTAAAGCCGCAAGGGCGCTGAAAGACGGGGATATATATAGCCGACTGCTCGGATATAAGCGGCGAAGTGATTGTCACCGTTACGGTGTAATCAGAAAACAATTAAAAAACAGAATGAATTGAACCGACCCCCAATTGTTAGACCGAAAATCTAACAATTGGGAGGTTGGTTTTTTTCGTGGCAAAATATAGTTTTGTTGTGATATAATATAGTTGTAACATCATAGTCCAATGTGATATAATAAAGGAAATAAGAAAGAGGGAATC
>CASFSH010000131.1 GCA_949297205.1 uncultured Bacillota bacterium
CGTCAATAAACAAGTTATTCTCTATAACATTTTCTATTCCTTCAGCACAGACTGCTCTTACCTGGTTTGAATTGCTTAGTCCGATATTGTAAAATACATTTTCAAGGACATTCAATCCGTTTCCTCTGTTATCCGTTCTTATTCCGGCAACATTCATTTGCTGTTCGGTAAATGTCTGCTGACCGAAATCATGGAAATAATTCTGTCTGATTGTTACTCCTCTTTCCCACGGATAAACATATACATTTAAGTATATAGCGTCCATATCGTGAAATTCCTTAACTGTATCATATATTTCGTTATATTCAACGATATGTTCCGGACCGTAGATAATAATTGCAGTATGTGGTGTATCATGAATTTCATTATTTCTTACAACTGTTCCTACCGATTGATAACCCAATGTTATAGCTGTATTATATGACCTTTCAAGCTGTGCCGGTTTTCTTATATGGTTATTTTCAATAACATTACCTGAAGAAATTAAATTTGCATAATCTCCGCCGCTTACGCTTACAGCAGTTGAACCTGTGTCATGTATGTAGTTGGATGAGATCAAACAATCTGTTCCGTTAAGATTAACCGCACTGCCTCCTACATCTGCAATTTCACAATTTTTAATTACAATATTATTTGCATTACTTGCTGAAATTGCTGTTCCTCTTGTAGAATCAATCAATAAATTTGAAAATTCAACATTGGAAGTACCTGTCAAAGAAATAATATTATCCTGGAACATTGATAATTTTATATCACTGTTTTGTGAAAAACCTTCAATTGGATAATAATACATCATTCCTGTTTCACGGTCTATATAGTATTCACCCGGCATATCGGTTTCTTCCAAAATATTTTCATATCTTATAAAATGTTTGGAGTAATAATCTTTTACCGCTCCCTCTTTTAAAGTTATTTTTCCCTTTTCTATTTTTTCAATTGGAAAATATCCGTAAAAATAGTTTTCACCAAGAACACCTGAAGTATAAATATCTTTACTATAAGTCCATTTTGTAGGCTGATCGTAATCTATTGTAAATTCCGCGCCTTCTAAAACACCGGTCTGGCTTCTTGCACCGCTTCTGATTATTTCTCCGGTTCCTACCCACTCTGTATTAGGCCAGCGCGAAAGCTGCATCCTCTCTTTATCAACATAGAGCTCACACTGAGGTTTAACACCTGCGGCAATAAGATATCCTCTTCTTGACAATTGTCCGTAATCCTCAATACCAAGTGCTTTAAGATCAACCTGTAAAACATTGTTCTTTGCCGCAGTGTATAATAAAGGAACATCATCCGATACAGGTTCAAATGCTTCATACGGTATTGTTATTCCGCCCGTAAGACGAACATCTTCATTATTATATGCCGTATATCTTACAGGGGCATCTTCTGTTCCGGAATCGTATGCGTCAAACGATAAGGTACTGTCGATATAATATGAACCTTCACGAATATATACTGTTATACCTTCTTCGGGATAAGTTCCGTTTACAACTGCCTGTCTAACCATTTCTTTAGCTTTTGCAATTGTTGCAAAAGGCTTGTCAAAGGAGCCGTCATTGTCGTCAGAACCTTGCGTTGAAACATAAAAAATATTATCAGTG
>CASFSH010000132.1 GCA_949297205.1 uncultured Bacillota bacterium
TTATTAATAATTATGATGTTTGTCTTTTCGGACCGGGAATAGGAAGAAATGAATACATTCAGGAAATTCTTGAAAAGCTGCTTGAAGTTTCTGAAATTCCTGTGATTATAGATGCTGACGGATTATTTGCTCTTTCACAAAGAAACGATATGCTTGATAAATGTAAATGCAGTGTGATTCTTACTCCTCATGAAATGGAAATGTCAAGAATTTCAAAATGCGGATTGGAATATGTTTCGGAAAACAGAATAGAGTTATCCCAGAGCTATGTTTCAACTCATGGAGTTACATTAATTTTGAAAGGACCCCATACAATTGTCACATCTGTGAGCGGTGAACAATATATTAATATTAACGGGAATAACGGAATGGCAACAGGAGGAAGCGGAGATGTTCTTGCAGGCATGGTGGCAGCTTTTGTGGGAAGAGGAATAGATGAATGTGATGCTGCATGTCTTGGAGTATATTTGCATGGATTGGCAGGGGATATATCGGCAAAGGAATTGGGATATTATTCAATGCTTCCAACAGATATTATAAAAAATATTCCGTATGCCCTGAAATTACCTATAGATTAATTGTGAATTATATGTTATAATATATACATATGATTGTACAAATGATATATTAAAGAAATAAACATACAGTTTAAAATACTGTTTGATTTTATACGGAACAAATGACAATAAAAATGTTTTAGACAAAAACGGAGATGGATTATATAATGAATACAAGAACCTGGGCAGAAATTGATCTTGATGCTTTAACCGAAAATATAAAAGAAATCAGAAGAATTACTGATAAGAATGCAATGGTTATGGCAGTTGTCAAGTCAGATGCTTACGGACATGGTGTTGTGGAGTGTGCACATATTTTATTGGAAAACGGTGCTGACAGGCTTTCGGTTGCATGCCTTGATGAAGCTTTGCAATTGCGTCGTGCCGGAATAGAGGCGCCTATATTAATTCTTGGGGCTTCTTTTGATGAAGAAATACCGGAACTTGTAGAATATGATATTATTACTACGGTATTTAATTTGGATTTTGCCGAAAAATTATCTATAGAAGCAAAAAAACAATGCAAAAATGCTTTGATTCATATTAAGCTTGATACAGGTATGTCAAGAATAGGGTATGTAGCAGGTGTATGCGATGAAAAAATAACTGATGAAATTATTGAAATATCAAAGCTTGACAATATTGTTATAGAGGGTATTTTTTCGCATTTATCCACATCAGACGAAACAAATCCCGATTATACTTTTTTACAGTTCGATCGGTTTATGAAAGTATGCAATATGATTGAGAACAAAGGACTGAAAATTCCGGTAAAACATATTGCAAACAGCGCTGCAATTATGATGTATCCCAATATGCACCTTGATATGGTAAGAGCAGGTGTAATTTTGTATGGATTGTATCCATCTGATGAAGTAGATAAAACAAAATTAAAATTAAAAAGAGTAATGACTTTAAAGTCGAGAATAACACGAATTGAAGAGATAAGCGACAACAGAGGAGTTAGCTATGGCAAAACGTACATAACCAAAGGCAAAACAAAAATAGCTACAGTTGCCATTGGTTATGCCGACGGTTATACGAGAATGCTGAGCGGTAAGGCAAAAATGGAGGTAAACGGTCAGATAGTTGATGTTATCGGAAGAATTTGTATGGATCAATGTATGATTAATGTAACAAATGTCAATAATATCAATGTAGGTGACGAAGTTATAGTTTTTGGACCTGATACCGTTACAGCGGATACTTTGGCATCATGGATAGGAACTATTAATTATGAAATAGTATGCATGATATCAAAGCGTATTCCAAGGGTTTATATTACTGACGGAAGGACGGTGAATTCTCTGAATTATCTCTCCAAGCTTTAATAAAAAAATAATAAACAACGGGAGGCCTGATTACTTTGTCACAACTAAAAAAGGTCATATCCGGTCTGTCTTTCAGAAAGTCCGAAAAAAATATGAATAATTTGTTTAAAATTATAAAAAAATATAATCGGATTAATTCACTAAAGGAAGGCTATGCCGAAATGGCTGAAATAAATCTTTCCATAGCCCAAATGTGTTTTGATGCCGATAATGAGGTTTTTCGGCAATGTGAGGAAAAACTGACGGAGTGTGAATAGTGGTGATTGTAAAAAGAGGAGATATTTATTATGCTGATTTAAGTCCTGTTGTTGGCAGCGAGCAGGGCGGCATACGGCCCGTGCTTATTATTCAGAATGATGTCGGAAATAAATACAGTCCGACTGTGATTGCAGCAGCCATAACATCTCAGATCAATAAAGCCAAAATGCCTACGCATATTGAGCTTCCAGCTAAGGATTATGGCTTAAATAAGGATTCTGTAATTTTACTTGAACAGATAAGGACTATTGACAAAAAGAGGTTGCGTGAGAAAATAGGTCATCTTGACAACTCTCTTATGACAACAGTAAATGACGCCCTTTCTATTAGTTTTGGGTTGTCTGAATTTTAACCTTTTAAAAGTATAGAGAAGATTTTAGGAGGTAAAAAATGGTGATTATTTATAAGAAGATATATGTGATATAAAATTACATATATCTCTGTTAATAAGAATAAAAATCTCTGCTTGATGGAATTTAAGCAGAGATTTTTATTTATAGGTTATCTATAGATAATGCCGTTTCAAGGGCGAGTTCTATCATTTTAGTAAATGAGGTTTGACGTTCCTGAGGAGAAATAGAGTCGTGCTTAATTATGTGATCTGATACCGTACATATTGCAAGTGCGTGTTTTTTTGCCTTGGCGGCGTTTATATACAGAGCGGCGGATTCCATTTCAATAGCAAGAACACCTACATTTTGCCATTGTTTATAAGCATTGGGATTTTCGTCATAAAACAAGTCGCTTGATAATAATAATCCTGTGTGGACGGCAATATTATTTTTATCTGCAATGTTTTTTGCATTAATAAGCATATTAAAATCTGAAATAGCACTGTAAGTGCCGGGAAGGTTAAATTGATGAAAATATGCCGAATCTGTACAGGCACCCATGCCCAATATAATATCGTTTACATTGACCTTTTCCTGTATGGCGCCGGCAGAACCTGTCCTAATTATATTTTCCGCGCCGAAAAAATTAAATAATTCATAGCTGTATATTCCCATTGAAGGCATTCCCATGCCGCTTGCCATTACCGATATACGCATCCCTTTATATTCTCCGGTATAACCTTGTATACCTCTTACGTTGTTTATCAGTTTTGCGGATGAAAGAAAATTTTTTGCAATATATTCCGAACGTAACGGATCTCCGGGCATTAAAACCGTTTTTGCAAAATCATCCGGTTTTGCATAAATGTGCGGAGTAGGATATTTGATATTTCCCATGATTGTCCCTCCTAAGATTGAATTTTATATTCCGGCGTGTCAGCCGTATAAGTTTCGTATTATTTTTTAGAAAATCGCAGAATTAAAGTGCAGAGTCCTTTGTTAATTTCTTAAAAGCTACCCATTTATTTTTCTGCAATATTATCAAATAAATCTAATAAAAAAGAGTATAAAATAAAGCTGATTACTTCATTTTATACTCGGAATTTCAACTGAAATTATCTTGCAGCCTTAGCTGTTTCAACTAATTTTGTAAAAGCAGCAGGATCTGCAATAGCAATTTCTGAAAGCATTTTTCTGTTAATATCAATATTAGCTTTCTTTAATCCGTCCATAAATGTAGAATAATTCATACCATTCATTTTTGCAGCTGCACTGATTCTTGAAATCCATAATCTTCTGAAATCACGTTTTCTGCGTTTTCTTCCGATGTATGCATTTTGCATTGAACGCATAACCGCCTGGTTAGCTGTTCTGTATATTCTGCTTTCACCGCCTCTGAAGCCCTTTGCAAGCTTCAAAACCTTTTTATGTTTTTTTCTTGTATTTAAAGCGCCTTTAACTCTTGCCATTGGTTAACTACCTCTCTTTCGACTTATTTATAAGGAATCAGCTTTTTGATTACAGCTGCATTAGCCGGTGAACAATAAGCTTGTTTTCTTAAGTGTCTCTTTCTCTTTGTGGTTTTCTTATTAAGAATATGTCTTCTGAATGATTTGTTCATTTTAACCTTACCTTTTTTTGTAAGATTAAATCTTTTAGCTGCTCCTCTGTGTGTTTTTATTTTAGGCATTTGTAACACTCCTTCCAAATCGTTAAATTATTAAGCTATCGGAACTAAAAACATAATCATGTTTCTGCCTTCAAGCTTAGGTGCTTTATCCATGCTGCCAAAATCCTTTACTGTTTCAGCGAATTTAAGCAACAAAGCCTCGCCAATCTCTGAATGACTTATTTCTCTTCCTCTGAATCTGACTGCAACTTTTACTTTGTCACCGTTTTTTAAAAATCTGACAGCATGATTACATTTGGTGTTAAAATCATTGGTATCAATAGACGGTGATAATTGTACTTCTTTGGTGTTGACAATCTTTTGATTCTTACGATTTTCTTTTTCACGCTTTGCAAGCTCAAACTTATATTTGCCGTAATCCATTATTTTGCATACAGGCGGTTCTGCATTGGGTGAAATCTTTACAAGATCCAATCCTTTGTCAAATGCCATATCATATGCTTCTTTACCGGACATAATACCGAGCTGGTCGCCCGTATTGCTGATAACCCTGACCTGTGCATCACGAATTTCTTCGTTGATTTGCAATTCTTTGTTAGCTATATAAATCCCCTCCGAACTATAATTATTTTGTGCAACAAAAAAAACGGATACAAAACTATCCGCAAAAATACACCCAAAATAAATATAAATCAGGGAAATATTTACCGTAAAACTTTCGTCGGACGGTGAGAACGGATAAGTTCTGCTTGTTTAACATTAAAATTATACCATAGTTAAATTGGTTTGTCAATAGATTTTTTTTTAAATTACAGAAATTTTCGTAAAAAATTACAGTGCGTAAAATCCGCACTGTAAAATATATTGAATTTTTATTATATTATTTAGTTATAACATTATTTTTACTGCTTTGCAAATCAATGACTGTAGGTTCGAATAAAGGACTAATATTTTCAAAACTTTCAAGGCATATAACCTTAATTGTATCAGTACTGTTAAGAATAAAATTTTCACTGTATTCTTGTGAATATTTGATGTATTCTTTATTACATAGGTTCTTAAGTTTTCCGTATGTGTCATAAACAGCAAATAAAATAACCATTTCATCATATTCATTGTCAGATGTATTTATATATTTTACAGTATACATTGTATTGTCTATAATGTTATCCGGAACAGTACCATCAGTATTTAACAACTCGATATATCTGTCGGCACTGCTTCCGCTGCCTGCGCTTCCATTTCCGCCTTTTAGAATGTCATCTAATATATATCTAAAGCGATCGCCGAAATTTTCCAGGTTGGATGGTCTTAAGTTTGACAAGTCTTTTATTACTTCATCTTTTTGTTTTGATGTAAGTATATCATATTGATTATAACCAAAAAGTTCAATTAAGTATCTGTTATCTAAATATTTTTTGATAATATTTCGATCTGAAAATCCTGCAATGCAGGCAACAGCATAAGCATCAGCAAGCAAGCTTTCGTTTTTATATGGTGTGCTGTTTAAAATAAATTCAGATATATATTTTATGGAAGAAGGATTATAACTGTCGGAATACACATTGTAAGCGGCACACAGTCTGTCAAGTGAACCGTCTGTAATTAACGGCTGTATGGTTTCTATATTCTCAGAAGTATTAATAATATCTGTAATTGAGTTACCGTTTTCTGTAGCGAAAACCGATGTTGATATCAAAAGAGTAATAACGGTAAGAAAAAATGTAATAAAATTTTTTTTGTAAATCATAATATAACCCCTTCCATATTTTACTAAAATCATAATATCATACTAAAATAAATTTGTCAACAGATAATTCACAATCTGTCTATTATTTTGTATTGTTGAGTGATTTTTATGATGAGGGAAATCAATATCCCGATATTATTAAAGATATAATAAAAGAAGCAAAAAGGTTAGATAAAAAATCTCTTGAAGGAATTTTAAGTGTAATGAAGAATATGGGGAAATAAATACAGACGTTGCAGTTGTAATGTCTGTTGTTTTTTGTTAGAAAAAATTATTTTTAGTAAAAAAAGACTTTGAGGAATTATTTCCTCAAAGTCTAAGTTATAATAAAATTATTTGCTTTCTTTAATTTTTGCCTGTGCAGCAGCCAATCTTGCGATTGGAACTCTGAACGGTGAACATGAAACATAATTCAAACCAATTTTGTGGCAGAATTCTACAGATGTAGGATCTCCGCCGTGTTCTCCACAGATACCAACGTGTAATTCCGGACGAACACTCTTACCGAGTTTAATAGCCATTTCCATTAACTTACCGACGCCGTTTTGGTCAAGCTTTGCAAATGGATCATTTTCAAAGATTTTAGCGTTATAGTAAGCATCTAAGAATTTACCTGCATCATCTCTTGAGAATCCATAAGTCATTTGTGTTAAATCGTTTGTACCAAAGCAGAAGAATTCAGCTTCGGTTGCAATTTCGTCAGCCAACAATGCAGCACGAGGAATTTCAATCATTGTACCTACTTCATACTTTAAGTCAATACCTGCAGCTGCAATTTCTTCATCTGCAGTTTCAACAACAACTTTTTTAACAAATTTTAATTCTTTAATATCACCGATTAAAGGAATCATGATTTCAGGAGCAACATTCCAGTCAGGATGTGCTTTTTTAACATTGATTGCGGCTCTGATGACAGCTTTTGTCTGCATCTTTGCGATTTCAGGATATGTTACTGCAAGACGGCAGCCTCTGTGTCCCATCATAGGATTGAATTCATGAAGTGAATCAATGATATTCTTTATTGTTTCAACGCTCTTACCCTGAGCTTTTGCAAGCAATTCGATATCTTCTTCTGTTGTTGGAACAAATTCATGAAGAGGAGGATCAAGGAATCTGATAGTAACAGGATTTCCTTCCAATGCTTCATATAACTTTTCAAAATCACCTTGCTGCATAGGAAGAATTTTTTCCAATGCTGCTTCTCTTTCTTCAACAGTATCTGAACAAATCATTTCTCTGAATGCATCAATTCTGTTTCCTTCAAAGAACATATGCTCTGTACGGCAAAGTCCGATACCTTCAGCACCAAGTTCTTTAGCTTTTTTAGCATCAGCAGGAGTGTCTGCATTTGTTCTTACCTTCATTGTTCTGTACTTGTCAGCCCAGCTCATAATTCTTCCGAAATCTCCGCCAATTGAAGCGTCAACTGTAGGAATAATACCGTCATAAATATTACCTGTTGAACCGTCGATTGAAATATAATCGCCTTCAACATATGTTTTTCCTGCCAAAACAAATTTCTTGTTTTCTTCGTCCATTGCTATTTCAGAACATCCTGATACACAGCATGTACCCATACCACGTGCAACAACGGCTGCGTGAGATGTCATACCGCCACGAACTGTTAAGATACCTTCAGCAGCTTTCATACCTTCGATATCTTCAGGTGATGTTTCAAGACGAACAAGAACGACCTTTTCTCCTCTTGCTTTCCATTCTTTTGCATCTTCTGCTGTAAATACTATTTTACCGCATGCAGCACCGGGAGATGCAGCCAATGCTTTTGCAACAGGTGTTGCAGCCTTTAATGTTTTTGAATCAAATTGTGGGTGCAACAATGTATCAAGGTTTCTTGGATCTATCATGAGAATTGCTTCTTCTTCTGAGATCATACCTTCATCAACCAAGTCGCAAGCAATCTTTAATGCAGCTTGTGCAGTTCTCTTACCGTTTCTTGTCTGAAGCATATAAAGTTTTCTGTCTTCAATTGTAAATTCCATATCCTGCATATCTCTGTAGTGATTTTCAAGAGTATGGCAAATTTCAACGAACTGATCGTAAACTTCAGGCATAACTTCCTTAAGCTGATCTATCTTTTGAGGTGTACGAACACCTGCAACAACGTCTTCACCCTGAGCGTTCATTAAGAACTCGCCCATTAAGTGCTTTTCACCGGTTGCCGGGTCTCTTGTAAATGCAACACCTGTACCTGATGTTTCACCCATGTTACCGAATGCCATCATCTGTACGTTAACAGCTGTACCCCATGAATAAGGAATATCATTGTCACGACGATATACGTTTGCTCTTGGGTTATCCCATGAACGGAATACTGCTTTTATAGCTCCCATTAATTGTTCTTTAGGATCAGTCGGGAAATCTTCACCGATCTTGTCTTTATATTCAGCTTTGAATTGAGAAGCAAGTTCTTTTAAGTCGTCAGCTGTAAGCTCAACGTCCTGAGTAACGCCTTTTTTCTCTTTCATTTCATCTATAAGCTGTTCAAAATATTTCTTACCAACTTCCATAACAACGTCGGAATACATCTGGATAAATCTTCTGTAACAATCCCATGCCCAACGTTCATTGCCTGATTTTTCAGCAATTGTGTGAACAACTTCTTCATTCAAACCAAGATTAAGAATGGTATCCATCATACCAGGCATTGAAGCTCTTGCGCCCGAACGAACAGATACGAGAAGAGGATTTTCTTTGTCACCGAATTTTTTACCGGTAATTTCTTCCATCTTAACAATATTTTCCATAATCTCTTTTTGGATATCATCATTAATTTTTTTACCGTCTTCATAATACTGTGTACAAGCCTCTGTTGAAATTGTGAAACCTTGCGGAACAGGCAAACCAAGACCTGTCATTTCGGCAAGGTTAGCGCCTTTGCCGCCGAGTAATTCTCTCATTTTGGCATTACCCTCTGAGAATAAATAAACATACTTCTTACTCATTATTTTTCCTCCTATTTTTTATCTTTTGAGTGAAATACACCCATACCATTTTATTATACCATATTTTTTAAAAATGTCTACACTTTTTTTGAAATTATTTCATATTTATTACATTTTTATAATATTTTATATTTCTATGTTAATTTTTTTTGCCTACTTATATTAAATTATAACGTATATTTGTTTGAAAAAAGAAAGAAAAATAAATTTTGTTGACAATTTATATGAAATTAAGTATAATATGCAAGTGAATAAATTTACATGAAATAAGTTTATAAAATTTGTATAAAATAATTAATGATTTTTAACATAGGATATTATTTGATTTTTATTATAAATTGTATTTATACCTAAGAAAGGAATGTTTAAAATGAATCAGCGTGAAAAGTTCGGTTCGAGGCTTGGATTTATATTAATATCGGCAGGGTGTGCCATAGGGCTTGGTAATGTTTATCGTTTCCCGATTACTACAGGAAGTTACGGAGGGGCAATATTTGTGTTAATTTACATTGCTTTTCTTCTTATTCTCGGAATACCTGTAATGACAGCAGAGCTTTCAGTCGGAAGAGCAAGTCAAAGGAGCATTGCGACCTCCTTTGACAGACTTGAAAAAAACGGACAAAAATGGCATTTTATGAAATTTGCAGGGATTATAGGAAATTATCTTTTAATGATGTTTTATACCACTATTTCAGGGTGGATGTTGGTGTATTTTTGGAAATATCTGACGGGTTCCATGCTTGAGTATTCCGGAACGGAGGCATTTTCAGATGTATTTAAAAATATGCTTTCAAATACAGGACTCATGGTCGGTACTTGTTTTTTTGTTATTGCAGTATGCTTTGGAGTTTGTTCGCTGGGATTGCAAAAAGGTGTTGAAAAGATTACAAAGGCTATGATGATAGCATTGCTTGGGCTGATGGTAGTTTTGGCTATTTACTCGTGTACATTGTCAAATGCTTCCGAAGGTCTGAAATTTTATCTGATACCGAGTTTTGAAAGATTGGAAAATGCAGGAATTTCAACAGTTATATCTTCTGCAATGGGACAGGCTTTTTTTACACTCAGTATAGGCATAGGTTCAATTGCGATTTTCGGAAGTTATATAGACAAAGAGCACAGTTTACTTGGTGAGGCGGTTACTATTGTAAGTCTTGATACCTTTGTGGCATTAATGTCGGGATTTATTATTTTCCCTGCCTGCTATACCTATAACGGCGGACAGACGGCGGATGCGGGTACGGTTGGTGCAAGTTTTCTGTTTACAACCTTGTCGTCAATATTTAATTCTATGCCGGGTGGAAGGATTGTTGGCACGCTGTTTTTTATGTTTATGATTTTTGCTTCCTTTTCAACGGTTATTGCTGTTTTTGAAAATATTATGTCGTTCTGGATTGAATTTACGAATTTGGGAAGAAAGAAAATCGCACTGATAAATATATTTTTAATTATGATTTTATCTTTGCCGTGTGCATTGAGTCTTAATATATGGAGTAATATAAAAATTTTCGGAAAAACTTTTATGGATCTTGAAGATTTTGCCGTTTCTAATATTTTGCTCCCTTTAGGAAGTATATTTTATGTTTTGTTCTGTACATCAAGATACGGCTGGGGCTGGGATAATTATTATAAAGAAGTTAATACGGGGAAAGGTCTGAAAATGCCGGGGTGGATAAGGGGTTATATGACATATGTTTTGCCTTTGATTATAATAGTTGTTCTTGTTATGTCTATTATCTGATAAAATAAAAAATCATACCGAAATAAAGACTCGGTATGATTTTTTTAAATAATGACTGCTGAACAATTATGAAACGCAGCCGCATGGCGGCTTACAAGCGTTTCAGAATTGTTTAGGTGCAAGGGTTTTGTGCATTTTTGCAAAAAACCTTGCACCGTGAATAAATATTTTGCCCCCAAAATATTTATT
>CASFSH010000133.1 GCA_949297205.1 uncultured Bacillota bacterium
ACATAATGGATTGATGAAGGATTTATCTGTGCTGCAGGATGCTCCGTTTACAGATAAAGGCAGCGTAGTTGAAATCTTTACAGACCTGTCTGTATGGGCAGGAATCCGCAAGGTTATTGAAAGCATTAATATGAATGCGGCAGCATAGAAAAAATAGTTTGATAAATGTTAACTACCCCTTGATTTATCATAAATATTATGTTAACATATAGATGATAACAAATTGATAACGGATACCACAAAACACAAAATAATTAAAAGATTTTAAGCGGAAACGGCGATGGAACCGGCTTAAAATCAGGTGATACAACAAAAATCACACTATAACGCACCGAATAAGAATAATAGATAATTCAATATTATCTGTTGAAGTAATATCAAAAAAATTACGGGGTATTGTTTGGCAATACCCCGTAATTATTATTTTAATTTAAGATAAAATTAAATAATTGTAACTATTTATTATTTTTTAATTGTAACTGTTTTTGAACCTTCTGTCCAGTCAACGTCACAGTCAAGAGCTTCTGCAACAAATCTGACAGGAATATATGTACGGTCATTTCTGATAAATGCAGCAGAATCAAGAGTATTTACCTCACCGTCGATATAGGCAATATCAGAGTCAATATGAATAACTATATTTCTTGATCCGTCTTTGATAGTAACTGTTCTGCGAGGTTCGTTCCATGTAACTTTTGCACCTAATGTTTCAGCAATAAATCTTATAGGCATCATTGTTCTGTCATTTACTATAATAGGAGCAACATCGTTTTCGATAGATTTACCGTTTAAGTCGGCAATTTTCGAGTTGATTGTAAGAATAATTATATTGTCATATTCAGTATTGTTGTCTTCTTTATCATTATTATCTTCGTCTGCTTCTTCCCATTTTGCATAAAGTGTAAATGAATTTGTTACTTTTGTATCAAAATCATATTCCTCTTTTAAATTACTGTCTGTATACCAGCCAACGAAATCATAACCGTCCTTTGTAGGGTCTTTGGGTTTTGTTGCAAGACCGTTTATTAAAACGGTTTGTGTGCTTACGCTGCTTCCTCCGTTAGAATTGTAGGTTACCTTATATTTTGCGCCTCCAAGGCTGCCTGTTGAGTTATTAAGCCATGTTGCATAAAGTGTTAAATCGCCTGTTGAACCTTTTGGGATTTCGGTAATAACATTTGTATAAGCACTGTCTGAATACCATTTGTAGAATCTTTTACCGCTTTGAGTTGGCATTCTTAAAGTTATTGTTTCGCTGTCGGCTGTATATGAAGTCGGGTTATCGGGATTGTTTGTACCGCCGTTCAATACATATGTAATTGTAAAGCTGGTTTTCCATTCTGCCGCAAGCTTAATATCTTTTTCAAGAGAAGTATCTATTACAGTAATTTTTTCTGTTGATTTTTCTCCTGTTTCGTTTATAAGATACCATCCCTCAAAAGTTGAATTTGCTTTTGTAGGTGTTCCGAGAACTATTGGTTCAAAGCTTTTTGCATATTGAGTAGGAGCACCCTCGTAATTTGTACCGCCGTTCAATTCATATTCAATTTTGTATGCTATTTCCCACATTGCATATAATGTAAGATCTTCTTCCATATCGGGGGCGATAGTTTCGATTTTTGTATCACCTATGGTGTCGCCGTCCTCATCAATATACCATCCGATAAAAGCATAACCGTCACGTACAGCATCTTTTAAAACAGTTTCTCCCGATGCTGCGGAATAGGTTGTTACTCCGTCGAAGTCTTCGTTTCCGCCGTTTAATACGTATGTAATATTATAGAGCTTAGCCCAAACAGCCTGAACTTTTATTTTGCCTTCATAGCTTACTTGAGCAGGAATACTTTCGGCTTGTGTATCAACATTGCCGTCACCGTTTGTATCAATAAGCCAGTGATAGAATGCATAACCTTCTTTTGTGGGTTCGGGAAGAATTGTTTCCTGACCGGCAATATGAATTGTCGGCATTTCTTCGGAAGCAGTTCCTTCATCCAAATTATATTCAATTTCCATTTCAATTTTTTCGTTAGAGAATGTTGTGTATGCTATATTGTTTGTGGTTGCGTATTCTTTTGCTTTTGAATCTTCAAGCAATTTCATGCTGAATTTATCATTTACAGTGTATTCCTTTTTTTCTTCATCATAGTTAAATCCTGCCGCATGGTCTTTAAATTCGGTAAGTGCTGAGTTAACAGTCATTGCAGTAAGGTCGGAGCAATTCAGAAATGCCTCTGTTCCTACCGTCAAAACCGCTTCACTGAGTTCTATATCAGTTATTTTTGTACCGGCAAAAGCTTTGTCGCCAATAGCTGTTACCGTATCGGGGATTATAACATTTGTTATCTTATCGCAGCCCTCCAATGCGCCGGCAGGTATAGCTGTTACATTTTCCGAGAAAGAAACCGTATTGAATTCTCCGTATGTGAACAGGAGATTAATGTCGGTAAGACTTTCCGTTGTGCCGGCATAGTCAATTGATAAGACTTTGGTATCACTAATAGTATATGTAGAATCTCCGATAGTAGCTTCAAATAAGTTTTCCGGTTCGGCATATGTACTTACAGAAAACAGTTGGGTCAGCAGCATTGCCGCAGCGAGAGTAGACGTAATAATTTTTTTCATAATAATCTTCCTTTCTGTGTAATTTTTAATAAAACAATTTTAATAGAATCCCTTTATGTCTCAATTATATTAACTTATTCCGGAAAAGTCAACCTATATAATCAAATTGAAATATATTATTAAAGGTTTATTTATTTTTGTAATGTAAATTTACCGAAAATAGGAATAAAATGGTAAATTTATGGCTTCACTACAGGAAAAATAAGGTATTATGCAATGTTGTGTCCCCTGTAAAATTTATGTGTTTATTATGTAATGAAAAATAGGTTTTCTTATTTATATGTATATTTGAAGATGAAAATTATGACAAATTAGCATAAGAGTAAAATAAAAAAATTAGATTATTTGACGAAAAATATATTGCCGTGTTGAAAAATAACGTATTATATAATATATTATACATATATAAAAGAAATTGTTCGGGATGCGGCGGAACGGAGGAATAATATGGAATTGCTTAAGGAAAGAATAAAAAAAGACGGGATTGTGAGAGAAGGGAATGTACTTAAAGTCGACAGCTTTCTCAATCATCAGATGGACATAGAATTATTCAACGAAATAGGAAAAGAGTTCAAAAGGATTTTTTCCGATACAGAAATAAACAAAATACTTACAATAGAAGCTTCGGGAATAGGTATAGCATGTATTACCGCACAATATTTCAATGTGCCTGTTGTTTTTGCGAAAAAGAGCAAAACAAAAAATATTGCGGGAGATGTATATACATCAAGGGTAAAATCATTTACACACGGAAGAATATATGACATTATCGTTTCAAAAGATTTCATAAAACCAACGGATAAAGTACTTATAATAGATGACTTTCTGGCAAACGGATGTGCGCTGCTGGGACTTGCCGAACTTATAGGTCAGGCAGGAGCGCAGCTGCAGGGGGCGGGGATTGTTATCGAGAAGGGTTTTCAGGTAGGAGGAAGCGAAATAAGAAAAAAAGGAATCCGCGTAGAATCTCTTGCTATAATAGATGAAATGAGTCCGGAAAACGGAATTGTATTCAGAAACTAAATTTTTTGTTAATTTTGTGTTAATTTTGTTTTTAATGTCTAAAATTGGCATAGACATTAATATTTTGTTTGACTTTTTAACCAAACTATGGTATACTTCATTTGTCAATATGTCGGATGGAAAATGAATAAGTATTTTGTCCGATGTAAATATTTATTACATAATTTTAAAATTTTGCCAGAAGGCGAGGAGGAAACGGTAATGAAAAAATTACTTGCATTACTTTGTGCTGCCGGAATGCTGTTATCGGTTGCAGCATGCGGAAACAATGAAGAAGGAACAACCAATGAAGATGGAACACAAGAAACTGCATCATCTGATATTAAAGTCGGATTTATTTTCTTGCATGATGAAAATTCAACATATGACAAGAATTTTATTGATGCGGCAACAGCGGCAACAGAGGCATTGGGATTGACAAGCGAACAGGTTATGTTTAAAACAAACATTCCTGAAAGTGAAGAATGTTACAATGCGGCAGCTGAGTTGGCTGAAGCAGGCTGTGACTTGGTATTTGCCGACAGTTTCGGTCATGAAGACTTTATAATTCAGGCTGCGAAAGAATTCAGTGACGTAACTTTCTGCCATGCAACAGGTACAAAGGCACATACTGAAGGATTGTCTAACTATTACAATGCATTTGCATCTATATATGAAGGACGTTATCTTGCAGGTGTTGCTGCAGGTTTAAAACTTAATGAAATGCTTGCAAACGGTGAAATAACCGAGCCTAAGATGGGTTATGTGGGTGCATTCCCGTATGCCGAAGTTAAATCAGGCTTAACATCATTCTTCCTTGGTGCACGTTCTGTATGCCCTGAAGTTACAATGGATGTTAAATACACAAACTCATGGTTTGATATTGCAGCAGAAAAAGAAACAGCAAATGCTTTGATAGCAGGCGGATGTGTTCTTATCAGCCAGCATGCCGATTCCGAAGGTGCGCCTAAGGCTTGTGAAGAAGCAGGTGTTCCGAATGTTGCATATAACCTTGACACAAGATCATGGGGACCGAATACCGCATTGGTATCATCAAAAATCAACTGGGAGCCGTACTTTGAACATATTATAAAGGCTACAATGGACGGAACTCCTATAACACAGGATTTCTGCGGCGGACTTAAAGATGATGTTGTTCAAATTCTCGGTTTGAATGAAGCAGTTGCTGCAGAAGGAACACAGGAAAAGCTTGATGAAGTTAAAGCAAAACTTATTTCAGGCGAAATAAAGGTATTTGATACATCTACATTCACAGTAAACGGTCAACAACTTACCGAATATATGGCAGACGTTGATACAGATCCTGAATTTACTCCTGATACACAGGTTGTTTCAGACGGATATTTCCATGAATCGGAAATGCGTTCAGCACCTTACTTTGATCTGGATATAGACGGTATTACAACAAAATAATAAAGAATCTGCTTATGTAATAAAGTAAGTATATAACTGTGGGCAAGATGTCACCGCCTCTTTGGGCGGCGGGTTACATATTCGCAATCAGCGGGAGCAATATCTCCCGCCGATTGCAAGACTGCCCTGCAGTGCCCTTGTCCTCGTTTAATGACGGGGCAAACCCTTATTGAATAAATCTTGTTAAGATTTTTTAAAAGTCAGAAACAATATGTTCCTGACTTTTGCTTGCTTTTTTGGAAAATGGAGTTGCCGGTTATAAATAAAAACTGTAAAGTATATTCTATTTTCCCAAAGGGCAATGTTATGGAAAAAATTATTTTTCAGGAGGGATTACGGTGGAAAAAACTGCGGCGATACAGCTGAAAAACATTTCAAAAAGTTTCGGAAGCGTTGTTGCAAACAAAAATGTAAGCCTGACGGTTTACAACGGTGAAATACTTTCCGTGTTGGGAGAAAACGGAAGCGGAAAAACAACTTTAATGAATATGATTTCGGGGATATATTTTCCTGATGAAGGGCAAATATTTGTAAACGGTGAAGAGGTTGTAATAGCTTCGCCGAAGGATGCGTTTCGTTACAGAATAGGTATGATACATCAGCATTTTAAGCTTGTTGATATATTCACTGCGGCTGAAAATATAATTCTCGGTCTTGAAGATGAGAAGAAATACGATATAAAAAGCGCCGCAAAAAAGGTTAAGGAAATAGGGGAAAAATACGGATTTGTAATTGATCCCATGAAGAAAATATATGAAATGTCGGTATCGGAAAAACAGACGGTTGAAATTATCAGAGTTCTGTACAGAGGAGCCGATATACTTATTCTTGATGAGCCTACGGCAGTGCTTACACCGCAGGAAACAAGAAAACTGTTTGCGGTTTTAAGACGTATGCGTGATGACGGAAAGGCTATTATTATAATAACACATAAATTGCATGAAGTCCTTTCTCTTTCGGACAGAGTATCGGTTTTGAGAAAGGGAGAGTATATAGGAACGGTAAATACGGCAGAAACCAATGAAACGCAGCTTACCGAAATGATGGTGGGCAAGAAAATTTCACTTAATATTGAAAGAAGTGAGCCGAAAGATCCCAAGGACAGACTTAAAGTTGAGCATATTAATTGTATTAACCGTGAAGGGGTAACACTGTTAAATGATATTTCCTTTACCGCGCGTTCGGGAGAAATTTTAGGTATTGCGGGTATTGCCGGAAGCGGACAGAGAGAGCTTTTGGAATCTATTGCCGGATTACAGCATTTAACAAGCGGAAGCATAATATATGAAAATCCCAAAACGGGAGAAACAGAAAATTTAAGAGATAAAACACCGTTGGAGATAAGAGAGCTGGGAGTGAGATTATCCTTTGTACCTGAGGACAGGCTTGGAATGGGACTTGTAGGCAACATGGATATTGTTGATAATATGATGCTTAGAAGTTACAGAAAAGGAAAGTCAATCTTTTTAGAGAGAAAAGCACCGAGAAACCTTGCGGAGGAAATTATAGAACAGCTTGAGGTTGTAACACCCAGTGCAAATACACCGGTAAGAAGACTGTCGGGAGGAAACGTGCAGAAAGTTCTGGTAGGCCGTGAAATTGCAGCTTCCCCCTCTGTTCTTATGGCGGCATATCCTGTAAGAGGTCTTGATATAAACTCCTCATATACAATATATAATCTTTTAAATCAACAGAAGCAGCGAGGGGTTGCGGTAATATATGTAGGAGAGGATCTTGACGTATTGCTGGAGCTGTGTGACAGGATTATGGTTCTCAGCGGCGGAAAAATCAGCGATATAGTTGATGCAAGAAAAGCAACAAAGGAACAGATCGGATTACTGATGACTAAATCCCGGGAGGTAGAACAAGATGAAGAAAAAGCAAGTGAATAATCATACCCAGGCTCATGAACCTGTATTTCAGGTAGTAAAAAGAGATGACCTCATATGGTATAAGTCATGGGGAGTAAGGCTTATAGCTATTGTAATCGCATTAATAATATGTGCATTTGTTATTGTTCTGCTTACGGGATATGATCCCATAAAGGTTTACTCATCAATGTTAAACGGAACCTTCGGTTCAACAAGAAAAATATGGAATACTTTGCAAAAACTTGCGATGCTGCTTTGTGTATCTCTTGCGGTAACTCCTGCCTTTAAAATGAAATTCTGGAATATAGGTGCGGAGGGACAGGCATTAATCGGAGGACTTGCGTCTGCGGCACTTATGATATATCTTGGAGATATGCTTCCGAATGCGGCATTGCTTCCCATAATGGCAGTTGCAAGTATTGTCGCAGGTATGATATGGGGATTGATTCCTGCAATATTTAAGGCAAAATTCAATACGAACGAAACACTTTTCACCTTGATGATGAATTATGTTGCAACACAGCTTGTATCATTTTGTATTGTTTTCTGGGAAAACCCGAAAAACTCAAATAATGTTGGGATAATCAATCAGTCTACAATGAGCGGATGGTTTCCTACAATATTGGGGCAAAAATATATGATGAATGTTATTATTGTAGCGATTCTTACTGTTGCAATGTATGTGTATCTCAAATACAGCAAACACGGATATGAAATATCTGTTGTGGGTGAAAGTCAGAATACCGCAAGATACATAGGAATAAATGTAAAAAAAGTTATTTTGCGAACAATGGCATTATCGGGTGCTCTTTGCGGCGTTGCCGGATTACTGCTTGTATCGGGTACAAACCACACAATAAACACAAGTACGGTAGGCGGAATGGGATTTACAGCAATAATGGTATCATGGCTTGCAAAGTTTAATCCCTTTATTATGGTTTTGGCGTCTTTTCTTATTGTATTTCTTGAGCGAGGTGCAGGAGAAATTGCCACGGCGTTCCAGCTTAATGGAAGTGTGTCGGATATTCTCACCGGTATAATTCTGTTCTTTATTATCGGCAGTGAGTTTTTTGTAAGATATAAAATACATTTTCGTGCCAATATAAAAGAGGGGGTAAAATAATATGTTTGCAACAATTATAAATAAAGCTATTGTTCAGGGAATACCTCTGCTTTTCGGCTCTACGGGCGAAATCCTTACCGAAAAATCGGGAAATCTGAACCTGGGTATTCCGGGTATTATGTATATGGGCGGAAGTGCGGGAATAATCGGTGCGTATATATATGAGCAATCGGTTGAGGTACCACACCCTGCATTGTGCATTATAATTCCGTTGTTGGCGGCAATAATAGGATCTGCTTTGCTGGCACTGATTTACAGCTTCCTTACAATTTCCTTAAGAGCAAATCAGAATGTTACGGGACTTGCTCTTACCACTTTCGGTGTTGGATTCGGAGATTTCTTCGGCGGATCACTTACAAAGATATTCGGTGAAGGCGGAAATATTTCTGTTAAAACCACAGCGGATTATTTTAAAACAACCCTTCCTTTTGCCGATGATTTGGGTGCGATAGGAACAATATTTTTCTCATATGGATTTTTGGTATATGCAGCGATAATTATTGCTTTAATATGTGCATGGTTTTTGAAACGGACTCGTGCGGGACTGCATCTTCGTGCGGTGGGAGAGAATCCCGCAACGGCAGACGCCGCAGGAATTAATGTAACAAAATATAAATATCTTGCAACGGTTATCGGCGGCGCGATTGCAGGACTTGGCGGATTTTACTTTATTATGGACTATACCGGCGGATCGTGGACAAACGGCGGCTTCGGTGACAGAGGCTGGCTTGCTATAGCCCTTGTTATATTTGCACTCTGGAAACCGAATATAGGAATAATAGGTTCTATAATATTCGGAGGATTGTATATAGCATATGCGTATATTCCGGGATTGGGAAGAGCGGCACTTGCGATATTTAATATGCTTCCGTATGTTGTAACTATAATTGTTCTGATTCTTACAAGTGCAAGAAATAAAAAAGAAAATCAACCTCCGGAGGCTTTGGGACTCCCATATTTCCGAGAGGAAAGATAAATTGTCGTATAACCAAGCCGCCGATGCCCTTGCCGCTAAGGCGGAGGGTTTCATTTCGGATTTTCGGCGGGAGGTATAAGCTCTCTCTTTTAATTACTTTAAAAATGCTTAAAAATTCGTATCCTTGTATGGGCTGATGACTTGCCTTTGCAGGGATACGAATTTTTATGTGTATTTTTTATAAATAATGACTGCTGAACAATTATGAAACGCAGCCGCATAGCGGCTTACAAGCGTTTCATAATTGTTTAGGTGCAAGGGTTTTGTGCATTTTTGCAAAAAACCTTGCACCGTGAATAAATATTTTGCTCCCAAAATATTTATT
>CASFSH010000134.1 GCA_949297205.1 uncultured Bacillota bacterium
TCATCTGTTCCCAAATCATAATCAAGAAAACACTTATAACTGTGTTCAACTTGTGTCCATTCCTCACCTATAGTTCTTGTATATGTCAAAAGTTCCATGTTCGGAAAGCTTTCCTGTCTTGTTATGCTTGTTCTAATTGAACCACTTCCCGACGCCGTTCTTATCTTATATGAAATGCAGTACTCTGTATCTTTTTTAAAAGGAACGGTTACATATAAATTCAGTCCCGTTGATTGAGCTATGACCTCAATCACCTTTTCGTCTTCAATTGTCTTTACCGCCATATCAAGACCGCTGTCCGTTCTGACATTCTCTATTTCTTTTGTGTCATTGTCATATGCCGAAAGATCAAGTTCAAATATACTTTCAGGCTCTTTTGTGCTGTCAGCAAAAACAGCAAATTGTCCCAAAACAGCGGCTATTAAAAACAATGCCGTTAACTTTTTTAACATTCAACTCCTGCCTCCGTTTCTATCTTATGATTTTATAAACCGTATTTACCGATGTATATGTTTTCTTTATAAACACCTCATCGCCAACCTCTATATCGGATAATTCTATAACCGAAACTTTATTTGCAGTTGCATCATACTGGAAGAATGATGTAGGATAATTGTTAATATTATCGGTAAGCTGAGCTATATTATTCTTTCTTTCGGTACCTGTTCCGATACAATTTTGTATTATTGCATTATCGTCAACACCGTCAACTCTACCAAAATATACGGCAAAATCAATCATAGAATTAATTGCAATATTGCTGCCCTCATCATCTTTCAAAAAATATTCTCCCGGGTTCTTAGCCTCAAACAAAACTCTGAATCCCATTAATTCTCCGTCTTCATTTGCAGATACCTGAATTAGATCTCCCTTTTTAAGATCGGTTACCTTTTTATCCTTTCCCCATACATCACTTGCACAGGTCAATTCATAATCTTTTGTGTATAATTCCGCCGCACCGTCTTCTCCGTAGCATATGAGCTTTAATGCTCCTTCATCATCTTCTGTTAAAAATTCTTCCGTACCGTCCAGCACATATACATCTGCATTATTGGATACAGACGCTGCGGTATTTTGTTTTTCTTCCACCATAATGTTTATCTTCAGATATTCGTCTATATTATAAAATTTAACGGTATTTGTAAAATATTTATCTCCGTTTGAAGGAAATGCGCTTCCGTAATATACACTGTATTTATCTTCCTTATCTTTATCTACAGGTATGCTGAATATTACCGTCGATTTAGGCAGTCTGTAAACGCCGCCCATAATTCCCTGATACAATCTTGAATCAGTCAGCTTTTTACCGTCATTTTCAACAGTTTTATTTAAAAGAACCGGATAGTCGGCTGCAGTATACTTCATATCCTCATCAGTTACGGTAGCATAAATTTTTGTAACCTTGTTGTTTACAGTATTGTATGCAATAAGGGACTGAGTATCAAGAAGGCTTATGCATGCCTCTTTAGTTGTTTTTATGCCGTCCATATTATCCGATGAATACAGCGTAACTTTATCTGCAAGTTCAAGAATTTCAAATACACCTGAAATGTTGAATATTTTAACAATAGCCGGCATATCGCTGTCTTCTTCATCAATATATGCTCTTACAAGGTATCCGATATTTTCCGAATTATTTTCCTTTACAAAAGCCACTATTTCTAAATTAAAGTCATAATAAAATGTTCCTGCAACACCGGTTTTTATAATATCGGTACTGCCTCTTTCATAATATTTATTTACATAGTATGAACTGCCGGAAACTGAAATTTTTTCTATAACATCTCCGTTTTGTTCTACTGTGTTTATTGTTCCCATGCCTTTATACAATGATGAAATTATAATATATTTTCCGTTTTTGTCTGTGCCTATTGACAAAACGCTTCTTGACTGGAGTTGTGAAATTGAAATAGGATTCAACTCCTGATCAAGTATTGTATAATCATCTGCATCTTCACTTAATTCAAGTATGGATATTCCGTTATATGTAATGTCATAATCAAAATACAGTTTATTGTATTTTGTATCTGCTTTTCTTAAAATAACCGGTTTCACGTCATATATAAATAAAACTTCATATGTTCCGTCATTGTCGTTATCAATTGCTCTTATTATACCTGATTTCGGAAGCAGTTCATCTTCACTCAGAGCTTCTTTGCCAGCTGCGAAACCGTTATATATATATAATGTATCATCATTTATTTTAACTTTTTTTGTTTTTGCTTCTCCGTCAATATAATATTCATATCCTGTGCTGTCCAATTTTTCAACATGATTTGATGAAATCTTTACCACATTATTATCTCTTCCGGGCAGCATATACACAATTTTAACGTTTTCTCCGTTTTTGTCTTCGGTTGTATAATAATCAACGGATTGACCAAGATATGCCGAAACATCAATATTTTCAACATCATATTCAATACCGTCAATTGCCACAACATTATCCTTTTGCAAACCTATTCCGGTAAGAGAATTATTTTTTGTCGCCGTTACGATACCTGTTCTCTTTTTTATGCCATACTTATCGTAAAGCAACGAATTTTCACTCTTGGTAAGAAGTTTTTTTCCGTTTACTGAATCAATTGTAACATCTATCGGATTTACTGATAAAACATTTTTGAGAAATACTCTGAAATCGCTTCCCTTCATTTTCTCATCTGTTCCGACAGATATTCCTTTGAAAAGTCCCAGACTTTGTGCATATGTATAATAATTGTTGTCTGTCACGTATGCATCATAACCGAGTATTTTCACAAACACCTCTGCCAGTTCCCCGCCGGTAGGTGTTACAGACATATCGGGTATTGATGAAATAATATTCTGCTGCAGCAAAATACTTACGCTGTTGCTTCCCAATCCGCTGTATTCCGACAGTTCCGCTGCAATGTCTGTTACCGTCTTCCATGTAACATCGGTATCATCATCAAAAACATAATTTTCACTTATTCCCGACAAAACATCAATTACCTCTGCAGTCAGGACTTCTGCATTTGCGGCAGAGGAAAAAATCATGCATATAAGCAATGCAAATAATACTATTTTTCTTTTCATTGATTTACCCCCTTATGCCGGATAATAATCTTTCCAAAACTATTACCGCCTGTGCTCTTGTGGTTTCACTCTTAGGGCTGAATGTTCCGTCATCCATACCGTTTATCAGTCCCATTGAACTTGCTTTATTTACATATTCAACAGCCCAGCTGCTGATATTATCCATATCAGAAAATCCGGCTGTTGTCGCCGTTATTTCTTCATTAGTCATACTCTCGTAAACATTTACAATCATTTTTGCCATTTCTTCACGGGTAATATTATTCATAGGTCTTAACAATCCGTCAGAACCGCTTATTATTCCGTTTTCATATGCTGCATTAACCGCATCACTGTACCAATCACTGTCCGAAACATCATCAAAATATCCGTTTCCTTCTGCTTTTATTCCCATAAGCCTTACCAGCATAGATACAAATTCAGCTCTTGTTACCATACCGTTGGGATTAAATTCTTCTTCCGAGACTCCGTTTACATATCCTGCAATATACATTTTTTCAATACTGTCCTTAGCCCAGTGATCTGTTATATCTTTAAACTTTACTACAGGTTCTTCAACCGGTTCTTTTATAAGATTTTCCTTTGTTGTATCGGTATTTATACTTGGTACCGTATATTGACCCAATGAACTTCCTCCGCCGGAAGATCCGCCGCCTCCGGATGAACCGCCGCCTCCGGAAGATGATCCACTGATGGTTACAATATCACTTTCAACAGTCAATCCCGTTGTAGGCGCTTTGTTTGTTACCGGTGTAACACAAGCTATGATTGAAACACCTTTATACTCGGATGACGGTGTAAATGTTTTACCTGTGTATATTACGGTTCCTGTTGATGCGTTTTTCCATTCAACTATTGATCCGTTATCATAGTATCCTTCTCTGTGATAGAATTTATAACTTACACCCAGCTTTTCTCCAACCTTTTTTGTTCCGGTTATTTTTACGTCGGAAACTTCAGGCAATGAAGGTGCATTCTTAATTTCGGATTTTACAGCCGCTCCTTCTATCTCAAAACCATAATATGCATATCTTGGTATTAACTGTACATATACCGTTTTTCCGTAATCCTCTTTATTAAAAGTATATTGATTGCTTTCTTCGTCAGCTTTTTCAAAGGTTTCATCTTCGCCAACATACCACTCATATATGCTTTCTGCCTTTTCACAGGCTTCATTTATGATTATTTCTCCTTCAGCGGTATATCCTACTCCCTCTACAGGTTCTCCCGTTAAGGTAACTGTTTTTGCTTCAGGTAATCCAAACAGATATACTATTAATTCTTTTACTCCGGTTACAAGTTTATTGCTGCACTCATCAACTTCATCCTGTGTTCTTATTTCTCTGTAAATTAATTCATCTGCAAGAACAGTCTGCTGTTTTAATTCATCTGCCTTTTCGTAATCCGTTTCGGAATTTTCCGTCAATACCGATTTTACTCTTTCATTTATATCTATCAGTCCGGTCACATCGACATCGTCAAGATATACTGTAAATTCTTCTGTAATATTACCGCTTGATGCTGTTATTATAATATTTCCGCTTTTTGCATCGGAGGTAACCTTCAATAATCCGTTTTCAACAGAAACACCCTGATAATCTTCTTTTAATCCCCACTGTGCTGTCTGTTCTATTCCCTGAGTGGTTCCTCTGGAATTTAAAATTTCCGCAGTATACTGTGAAGTTGTTCCCTCTGCTTTAATCTGCACCCTATCGTCACCGGTAATATTAATTTGCACCGGTTCGGGATTTATGATTTTTGTCATAAATTCCATGCCGGTTGTTTTAATCGGTAATCCGTAAATATCACATACACCGCTAAGATCCAAAGTGAATTTTGTATCTTCCGGCAAGTCACTGTCCGGTGTAATTGTAACAGCAGAATCCGAAAAATCACTCATAGTAAATGATATATTATCTTCTCCGGCTTTTAATGAAATTGTATTTAATGTGTCGGCGTTTATTGTACCTGTAAATTGTATTTCAATTGTTGTATTTGTTTCAACCCAGTCATCACCGTCTGACGGTACAGTATTTAAAATATCCGCCTGTTCTATTCCGTAAACATAAATATTTTTAAAAAGTACGCATCTGCCCTTTTCACCGCTTGTGTATCTGTTGATTATTCTGTAATAGGCAAGATCGGTATTAAATAATTTTTTTATATTTTCATCCTGTGTCTGTGAAAGCTCTGATGTAATTTCATCATTGAGCATAATCATGTATCGGCCGTCGGATGTAAATATTATCTGCATTTTTATCCAGTCTGCCGAATCTATCCCTCTCAGTTCGGAAGGAATTGCAACATTGAATGTGTATCCGTCGGCATATGTACTTGTGTAGTTTATTTTGAATTGTACCGATGCTGTATTCTCATCTACCTTCATAGCCGTTTCAAATACCCCTATGCTGTCTTCAATGACAGGCGAAAATGCAGTTTGCTGCTGTAAATATGCAGACCCTGCAATTTTAAGATATTTTTGTCCGTCGGTATCGCTTTCAATATAAAACTTTGCCGGATCATAGGTACCTTCCGAGGTTCCGTATGCTTTAAGATAACTTCCCAGCTGAGATGTTGTTATCTCTCCCGTTAAATCAATATTATAATTTGCTTCAAACAGATATTCCTCCGCTTTTGCCGAAAATACCATTGTTATTAGCATTGAAAAAACAACTAATAAAGATACTGTTCTTTTCAAGTTAAAAACCCCTTTCAATTTTTTATTGCAGATAATAATTCCATTCGCCGTTTGCAACAGGAATTTATGTTTACGTAAAAATCAAATAATGCAGTTTATATTTTTTTATATTTATTTTAAAAAAAGCATTAAATTTGATAATATCATTTACAATCCTATGATTTTATGATACAATAAAGTCATATAATTTTCTCATGTTTTTTTGCTTTAAAATAGGTATTTTTTGCTTTTTGAAAGGGGTTTTGGATTAAAATGACTGAAAAGGAAATAATTTCTGCCGCATACTATCATGAATCTCTTTACAAGGATGATATAAATCACTTTCATTCGGAATATGAAATGATGTTTATTATAGACGGCGAGCTTGATGTAACGGTTAATGACAAAATATATCATGTGGTTCCCGGTGATATTTTGCTGTTCTCAAATCTTGAACTTCACAGAATCCATGTTTCCAAAACGCCCTATCACCGTTATATACTGAGATTAAATGTTTCTGCAACAGAATTGGCACTCTCCAATGTGGATCTTATTTCAATTCTTAAAAATCATACCTCAACATTTAATCACTGTATAAGCCTTTGTGCTGTTATGGATGATGCAATAATTCTATTTAAAAAAATTATTACGGAATTTGATAACCCTCCATCTCAGTTTACCCGGGAATTGCTTGGCGCCTATCTTAAAGAATTGCTTATATTAATTCACCGCTGTTCGGACAAAGAAACGACTTTACCTGTTGACAGAACCATGAATACACAAATTTACCTTATTCAAAAATACCTTGACAATAATTACTCCAAACAAATAAATATTAAAATGCTTGCGGACGATAATTATATGAGTCACAGCTATCTTACTCATACTTTTAAGCTGCACACGGGATACAGCCCCAAACAATATCTTACTCTGGTTCGTCTTAACAATTCGACTCATCTTTTACGAACAACCGCAAAAACAATTATTGATATTGCCCTGGAATGTGGGTTTTCCGACATAAATAACTATATTAAATGTTTTAAATCCAAATTCGGAATGACTCCCAAAGAATACAAAAAACATTTTAAACTTGAAGGATAAAATTACACATTTTCTTTACTGTTTTTGATAGTTAATATACTTTAAAAATTTTATTCACAAAAAACCGCTTTGCACAACACAGCAAAGCGGTTTTTAATCATTTATTAAAGATTTTCAGCAAGATATTCATCTATCATTGCCATATATTCGTTAATCTGTTCATCTGTTGATTTATATCTTGAAAGAAGGAATGCGTGTTCCACTCCGTCCAGTTCAATAAAATCTGCCTGTGTTCCTGCTGCTGTCATATCTTCGCAGAACTTCTTTGAAATTTCATAATTTACTACAGTATCTGCATTTCCGTGCATAACAAGGAACTTTGTATCTGTTTTCTTAATATTGAATGCAGGTGAAGCTTTTTCATAATCTTCTTCTGTTTTTGCTGTATGTTTCCAAGCTTCTTCTGTTAAATCCAAAACAGGGTTAGCGGCAACAACAATATCAACGCCTGCTTCATCGTCAAGACCCAATTCAACTGCCAGATGAGCACCCGATGAATCTCCCATTACAACCAACTTATCAAAATCAGCCTTTTCTCTCATATATGCAACAGCATCTTTACAATCCTGAATCAAATCAAATACTGTTGTTTCTTCATTAAAATCAATTGATCTGTATGAAATAGCAGCTGTTGTATAACCTTTGTCAGCATAATACTGAGCCTGGTAATTCATCCAACTTCCGTTCCATGTATCCGAATCTTCTTTAACTGCATACCAGCTTCCGCCGTGAATTGCAAGAATAGCTGTTTTTCCGTTAACCTCATCCTCTGATAAATACATCTTTATAGGAAGACGTACATCATCAACAGTTTTATACGCTTCATCTATATCGGGTTCAATTGCTCTTATTCTGTCAGCTTCTGCAACAACAGCAAGATGTTCCGGTGTAGATACATCTACTATGTAACCTTCTCCGTCCCATTCAACTTCACAAGCAAGACTTTCCGAAACAACGCGGATCGGAATAAGGGTTCTGTCATTTACCAATTGTGCGGCAACATCCATTTCTTTTGCTTCACCGTTAACGGTATAAGCTGTTTCTCCGATTGTAAGCTCTATTGTATTTTCACCTTTTACAGCTGTTACTGTTTTCGTTTCCTGATCCCATTCAACTTCAGCATCAAGTGCTTCAAAAATTGCTCTTAACGGAACCAAAACTCTGTCCCCTTCAATAATCGGCTGTTGATCTGCAATTTCCAAAGCAACACCGTCTATATTTACAACGACTGCTTTTTCTTCATCCGCAACTACTGTTTCTTCGTCTTCTGTTGCTTCCTCTTCACCTGCTGTTTCTTCTTCAGTTGTTGCTTCTTCTTCATCTGTCGCTGTCTCTTCTTCGGTTGTTGCTTTCTCTTCATCTGCTGCCGTTTCTTCGGTTGTTGTTTCCTCTTCATCTGCTGCTGTTTCTTCTTCGGTTGCTGCAGTCTCTTCATCTGTAGTTGTTTCTTCTTCAACAGATGTTACTACTGTTTCTTCAGAAGTTGTTGTTTCCTCTTCTGCAGCAAACACATTTCCAGAAACAAGAAGTGCAGCTGCAAGTGCCAAAACAATAATTTTTTTCATATGTTTTCCTCCTTCTATATATCACACAACATTGCAATTTTGCAATATGCTGTTTTTTAGTATATCACAAAATATTTTTTTTTGCAACATTTTTTTATATCAATTATACAAAAAAATGCCGGATTTAAGATTATATGTTAATAAAAAAACTATTTTTTTTACATATTCTCTATAAATCACAGCATTTTATGTTATTATATTAATGACTGCTGAACAATTATGAAACGCAGCCGCATGGCGGCTTACAAGCGTTTCAGAAT
>CASFSH010000135.1 GCA_949297205.1 uncultured Bacillota bacterium
TATAGTCTACCATAGTAGACATTATTTGTCAATACCATTTTATATAAAATTTTCATACTGCATCATTGACTTTCAAAGAAAGATATGCTATAATGAAAACATCGGAGGACAGTACACCGTAGTGTAGGGGATAGTAAGCTAACGCTTGCAGGCCGCCTGTCAGATAAGATGTCGAGTGAGCTCGGTTATTATATTTTATAATAGCCGGGTTATTTTTATTTTTAGGAGGTTTTTATGAATTCCGAAATTTTTGAAAAGCTGCCGCCGACAAAGTTATTTTTCAGATGCGCAATACCATCAATGATAACAATGGTTTTTGGGGCATTGTATCAAATAGCCGATGGTTTGTTTGTGGGAAGATTTATTGGTGAAGATGCACTTGCAGCAGTTAATCTTATTATGCCTATTATTATGATTGTATTTTCTTTTTCAAATATGATAGCAACCGGCTCATCCGTACGCATTGCTGTCCTGTTGGGTGAAAAAAACAGAGAAGAAGCTTCATGTGTATTTTCCTTCACTGTAAAAGTTATTTTTATATTATCTTGTATAATCGGTATTGCAGGATTATTTTTTGCAGAACCGTTAGTAAAATTCTTTTCTCCCGAAGCTACTCCACAAGCAGTGGAATATGGAGTTACTTACATACGTATATATGCTGTTTTTTCTCCTCTTGTTCCTATGTATTTTGCTACCGATAACTTTCTTAGAATTTGCGGTAAAGAAAAACTCAGTATGTGGCTCGGTATAAGTTCACAACTATTGAATATTATTCTTGATACCATCCTTATTGCATTTTTGGATCAAGGTATTTGGGCTGCGGCATTTACAAGTTGTTTCGCCATGGCACTTGGCTCTATCATTACATTGTGCCTATTCCGAAAAAAGCGATTGGATCTCTACTATATAGGAAAAAACATTCCCTTTCGTGTATTCTTCGGTATTCTTGCCAACGGTTCAAGTGAATTTTTTAGTAATATTGCAATGTCGGTTATGGCAATTGCATATAATTTTTTCTTGCTGAAATATGGCGGAACTACAGCTGTAGCTGCATTTTCCGTCATAATGTATGTAGACAGTATTATTGGAATACTTCTGTTCGGTATGTGCGATGCTCTTCAACCCGCAATAAGCTATTGTTATGGCGCCGGAATGATGGAAAAAGTCAAAGCAATATTTAAACGCATTATTGTCAGTGCCGTATTTTTATCGGTTTTATCAATGCTCTTCATGATGTTTGCAGGCAGATATATTGCACCTCTTTTTATTGAACCCGAAAATATTGAACTTCTTGCAATCAGTATTGCCGGCATGGAATTATTCTCCGTTTCATATCTTACCGGATGGGTAGATATGTGTTTTTCATCATATTTTACTGCACTTGAACTACCTATACGTTCTCTGCTTACCTCCTTTTTCGGAACTCTTGTATTTCCGATTGTCTTTCTCTTTATTCTTACACCTATATGGCAGCTTGACGGTGTTTGGTTAACATCAATTGCAGCAAGTACCGCAAGTGCCATTTTAACTGTTTCTTTTGCATTAACAGCTAAAATAAAAAGTAATTCTTCATTCTAATTCTTCATTCCGGTGCCGATACGGCGGCGCAAATCCCTGTAGTGTGGTTTTATATACAAACAGCCGGGCAACTCAAAAAGGGTTGTCCGGCTGCCTTTGAAACTTTTCTAATGTGACATCTTTTTTAAAATTTTCAGTTAAATCTAAGCGTTTTTTCAAATTCACTTATGGCATTTTTTACATTTTCTCCAAAGTAAATAGATTCTACAAAAATAGCAAAACAATGAAATACCTGGTTTGATTCTGCATAATATTCACGTACATGTGTAGTGGAACCGTCTGTATCTTTATTATCATATTCAATAATATATACGTTTTTCCCGTTTATGGTCTTTGTTTCCGTCTCTGATACATTTAATATGTTTTTGTTCTCCTTCATAGTTTTAAGAGTATTATTAATCAATTCTTTAAGTGACATCCCTTGAGCAATTGAAGAATTGTTTATTGATGACACAGCAAAAGACATTGTGCCGTACATATCATATCCGGATGCGGAACTTACCTGCTGTTGGAGCTCAAAAGTATCAGGAAGGTTAAAAGTTATATCATATGCGTCATACTTATATTCTTTGTAAGTAATATCACTTGTATCATCAGTACGTATTAACGTTCCCATCTTTTCAGCATCTACACCACTTAACTTAATTGAATTCGTTATAGTATTCATCAATGCAATGCCTTTATCATCATTGCCAAGCTCAATACATATATGGGAAATGATAATTTACACTATTCGTCTTCCGTAAAACACCGACAAATATTGTGCATATTTATTTGATAAAATGTGGCACTTTTTATATTGAAATTTATATCACTCTGCCATTGTAATATCAATTCGCATATTTAACAAAAATTGCAGATCACAAACCTGTCCCTTACAAGAGCGTGTTTTAATATCGACAATACATTTTCTGAGGATAAACTTCATTGCCAAAAGTCTTTAATCTTGTGGAACTGTTTTCGGTTTCGTTCGTTACACGCAAAATTTCCTAAGACTCTCGATTACAAAGTATGCATCCGTCCATTTGTGTAGAAATCCTATCAGCCATTCCACCCGATCGGAATTGAGTGCACCAAAGTTTGCATTCAACATATACCGGGAAACCGGATTAAATGTGTCAATTTATCCATTTTGCATTTCCTCCAATTGCATCGTTAAAAATGATAGAGCATTATATCTTTTTGAAAACAGTCAATAAAATGAATAATGGTATTTCCATAGAGTAATGACCACTAGTTAAGTGAACTTGTCAAGTAAACGTAGACACTAAAAACCATTAATTATCCAAATCCTTGCTCAATTTTATATTGAACAGGGGGTTTATAATTTAATTCATAAAATAATCTTTTATTATTAAGGTAATTAGTATAGTTTTCAACGAATCATTGTATAATTTAAACATATTTCAAATTAAAATTTATTTTCATTTCTTCATTGATCCATCCGTTTAAGGCCACTATTATTGGGTTGTCGGTTGGCATTCCTGTTCATGACATAGAACGCTTAATATGGGTATAATATTTATGGGTTTGGATTAAACCTGATATATTTGCAATTTTAAATGTTCAGAGCGTCAGCGAAATTCTGTGCTGCTCGTTAGATAATTTTTGTAATATCTCCTCTTGTAAACAAATCCATTGTTTCAGCATTTTCCGACGTTATGATTTCTTTATCAATCATAATATTGATTGCTTCTTCCCAGTTAAATTCGGCATGATTTCCTGCTCTTAGCACCATTGTTGCAAACTGTTCTGCAGTTACACTGTCGTCAGGAGCAAAAAGACCGTCCCCGATACCCATAACAAGCCCTAAGCTGTATGCGTTTTCTGCTGCTCCATACCCCCAATGAGAGACAGGGACATCCGAAAATGTCTGTGTTTGGGTTGTGTAATCGGTACTTTCTCCCATAGCACGAAGAAGCATTGTTGCGGCTTCTATCCTTGTAAGGGGTTTTAATAAGTCAAGCCCTTTTTCATTGCCGAGAAGTAACCCTTCTGCCTGAAGCACTTTTGCCTCTGTTTCATATGTTG
>CASFSH010000136.1 GCA_949297205.1 uncultured Bacillota bacterium
CTTGTTTTAAAATTCTGTGCCGACGGCCGCATTGACGTAGCACAAAAATTCGGAAATTTGTGGAAGATTCCCGCAGACGCCAAAAAACCTGATGATCCCCGGAAGAAAAAAAACGCTTCAAAACCTTTAAACACAACACCGCAATCCAATTTCCATGTATATTTAATGCCGCTTATGAACACAGCGTTTGAATCGGGGCAATGCATGGAAATTATTAAAAACACAAAAAACGCTGACAAGAAAGGAATCATGCTCGCAGAATACTATTATTTCAGCGGACAGCCGGAAAAGGCAATTGTTGCAGCAGAGGCGTACCTTACTGCAGCGGATACGGATATAAGACTTTCCGCTTGCTTAATTTTTACCTATGCAAACTTATCCGTCGGGCAAATAACACGGGCAAAACACGCCTTAATAGAATTAAAAAAAGCATTATCAAATAAAGAAGATTATCCGGAGGTTCAGGCTGCACAGGCGTTTACTGCTGTTACCTCAGCTGTTTTGCTGCATTTACCTCTGTCTGAGGAGGCACCTCCCATTCAAGATTACCTTTATATGCTTCCAAACGGTATTCGCTTATTTGCATTGTATGTGCAGGCACATTATACATATTTGCAAGAAGACTATGGGCGAAGCCTTGGAATTGCAGAAACCGCACTTACTCTGCAATCAGAGATTTACCCCATTCCGACTATCTACTTACATTTAATTGTAGTAATGAATTATATGAGCTTGAAAAAGCCGGATAAAGCAAAAGAACATTTGCTTGCCGCATGGAAAATTGCACTCCCTGATGATTTAATCGAGGGCTTTGGAGAACATCACGGTCTTTTGGGCGGTATGTTAGAATCCGTTATTAAGCCTGAATATCCCGAAGATTTTAAGCGAATTATCGCTATTACATACAGGTTTTCAGCCGGTTGGCGCAGGATACACAATCCGGCTACAGGTCATGATGTTGCAGACAGTTTAACAACTACCGAGTTCGCCATTGCAATGCTTGCCGCCCGTGGCTGGACGAATCAGGAGATAGCCTCTCATTTAAACATTTCACACAACACCGTCAAGCGTCATATTTCTACAGCTTTGCAAAAGCTTAATATAGAACAGCGGCAGGAATTAAAAAAATATATGTTGAAATAACGAATTAACCTCGGCAAATGCCGGTGTTTATTTTTATTTTGTAAATATTCTTCATTGTTTTTTTGCAAACATCACCCATTTTTTCTTTAAAATGGGTGATGACAGAAAATATATAAATGATATATTTAATATATATAATATGTTCGAATATGGTTTTTAAGGAGGGAGAGAAATGGAAAAGCTAAGGCGGTATAATGTCGAAGGGACAGTAATTGAAATTCCCATAAAATATGACGAACTATCAGGAATGTATATAGAGGAATATCCGGATTTTATTAATAACCCTGTATATACTTCGGAAAATTCACCAATCATGTTTACAGGAGAAGATGCCTGTGAATATGCCGAGACGCTAACAGAAGAACCGTGTTTTGACTGCGGCTCCTGTAGATTTTACAGACAGCTTTCGAACACTTTAATAGGTGTGTGCGGACATGAGAAGAAAAAGAAAGTGTTATAAGGAGGTAATGTTTATGAGAACAATTTTAACAGAAAAAAGCAAAGTAAAACCCAAACAAATATTTTCAGCAACGCTTGCTTTCATACAGTTGTCTTTTCTTTTGCCGGCAGCTGTGCCGATTAATGTCACGGCGGCAGGAAATGTGGAATATACGCGTATAAATCCTGAAGTTTCTATTTATAATGCACAGACGGGTATTGATGAAAAACTGTATGACAGGGAAATCAGTGCAGACAGTAAATTTAATGCGGCTACAAAAAGCAGTCTTTTTAATTTATCCTTTGAAAATAATCTTGCCGGTACTGAGAAAATCTTTAAAATTGACGATAAAGAGATTGGCATACTCAGAAGAAAGGATAACAACCTGCAAACTTCTGCATCTGCTACCTTTCACAATTATAAGCATCAGCATACCTGGAAGTCAGGTCTATTCGGCATAAAAAAGAATACGGCAAATGTTACGACAGCGTGCATGATGTCCTATAGGTATCACGTAAGCGGTTATAATTCAAGCCCTTATTTGTTCATAAACAGCCGTGATATGGCAAAAGACTATGAGCGTCTTTCCACCGGCTACAGCCCCATTTTTTCTTACGACAGTAACATTGGCAATGCGGTTTTTGCTGCGAGCCTCCAAGGTACGATGTATGACGGCGGAAACAGAAGCTGTGCTTGTCCCGGTGATGCTTCGATCACAAAACCCGTTATTTCATATATGGACAGCAATGCGCCTTCGATTGTTTCGGTAACCGGCATTGATAACAAAATTCTAAAAGCCGGCGAAACAGTTGATCTTGAGGTTAAATTTGACGAGCCTATACGATTTGCAGACGACAGTGCGGCTCATGATGATTTGTATGTAAATCTTGCAATCAGCGGCTTAAGCTCTGACAGATACCCCAAAGCAATGCTTAAAAAGCTTGATACCGATACACTTTATTTTTCCTACACAGTTCCTTCCGACACAACCGATACTGAACAAACCATTACAGCGGTTGATTTCAGTCCTCTAATGAAGGAATGTGATCTTGCTGTAGTGTTTGAAGACGAAAGCTTTATGCTCTCTACAAACGGACTTAGCATATCAAGCAATATCGGCTATACAAGAGCAACCTCTTATATTACCGATATTGCGGGTAACAGTATGAGAGAGGCAAACAGACAGTATAATGTAACAGAGGCTTACATTGATACAAAGGTACCGTCTCTTACCAAAATCAGTACCGTTGTAAATTCGAACAATGCTAAAATCAAGGAAATGTTAGGCTCAACCGATGCCGATAACAGCGATACGTATCTTGGTATAGGCGATTCGGTTGAATACGGATTGATATTTAGCGAGGTTTTGGATATTGCCGAGGGAGAATATACCAGCATTACAGCAGAAACAAACCTCAATGATATAGACGGAAATCCTGTTACTCTTACGAGTAAGACTGTGTCAAGAATACCCACTGACGACAAAGCGTACGGTCTTGGTCCGTCAAAGGGAACTGTTACATATATCGATTTAGAGAAACTCCAAATGACAGAGGGCATGACATGCACCGACGCTGACGGATTAATCCGTATTAAAAATATCAGTTTTAAAGGAACGGTTTATGATTTGGCAAACAACAAAATGACTATTTCCGATGAAGATGTGAACGCTTTGAATACGACAACTGTTTATCTTGATATAGACCGTCCGGAAATTACCACAACGCTTAATCAAACAAACGATGTATATGCAGTTGTGCCGTATGACGATAACAGCGGCTTCTATTTCCCGTTTGAAATTAAAGACGGTTTATCCGGAACAAACGGTCTGAAAGGTTCATTCAAATGGAATATGGGGGAAAACAGCATATACGGCAATATGTATTATTATGCGGTCACCTCATCTGCGGAAAAGCCCGGAGATTCCGAATGGTCAGAAGGAACCTTTAATGTGAACATCAGCTTTAATCAGGTTGAAAATATGCAATATCTTCATATAAAGAAAATGGACGGCATGACGTATGAGTTGTTAGATACTGCACTGAACTTTACTGCAACAGATTATGCCGGAAACGAATATACTTCATCAAACCCCGCAATATTCAAAATTAATGCGGTTTGGGATAATACCTATCCTTTAGCCAAACTGGGCGAAGTGACAAAAGAGCTTACTGAGACCGGCGGAAAATTGACTGTCAATGTAAATCTTACTGAAACGACAGCACTTAAAGATGCTCGTTATTTGTGGACGGATACGGCAGATGAACCCTCTCTTGAGGAGATTGACCAGGTACCTGCCGGAGATGTTGAAGGTCAAACTTCCACAACAGTTACAATAACTCAGGATGTATTAAGCGACGAAGATTTTAATAAATATCTTTGGATCAAGGTTTCGGATAATAACGGAAATGAAATGCTGTACAATCTCGGCAGACAGAGGTATAATTTAGGCACTATAGATTACAATGTCAGCACGAGCACGGATTACTTCTCTGATCTCTACATATATTTTGCAACAAATGATCCGGACGGATTCCTGTTTGCCCTGCACCCCGTGCCGGGGACAGATAATGAGTACTATGCCTGCACGCAGGGCGGTACGACTCATAATATCGACAACTGGTACAAGGTCCGTTCCGATGACAGAAGGACGTTTGAGGTACTTGAAAAAACAGATATTGACAATGAATATCTGTCTGACTATCTTTTTAATGACAGTCCAAACGGAACCTATTCCGAAACATTCGGATACCGCACCGGCGATTATCTGTTTTATATTATCTCCGGCGCAGCGGATGCGTTTGTTGTGGATGAAAACGGATTTGTTTTAAGCGCCGGAAACACCTCGTATAACGTCAGTGAGGAAAGCTATACCATCCGCGCGATTACTCCGTTTGACGACGGACAGGACTTTTATGATGGAAGAAGCATTACCTCACAGAGCGAAATTCCCGAAATGCCGAACTATTACTATTACTATAACAGGAATGAGATACTTTCAACCCTTGCGGGACTGACCTTTGATATCGACTTGGGTG
>CASFSH010000137.1 GCA_949297205.1 uncultured Bacillota bacterium
GGCGGCGCCGACGACAGTTATGGTATTGAAGTGGCAAAGCTTGCGGGAGTTCCTGACGAAGTAATAAGACGTGCAAAGGAAATTCTTAAAAAGATTGAAAATGGTGATATTCAAAATGTGGCAAAACCGGTGAACAAAAAAACAGAAGCGGCGGCTCAAATCGGGTTTGAGGACAGCGTTGCATCGGAAATTGCGGAAGAACTCAGAAACCTTGACGTAACAACTCTGACTCCGATTGAAGCTATGAATAAATTATATGAATTGGCAAAAAAGGCAAATCTTGGATAAAATTCTTATAACAGAAAGGTATCGAAATGGGAAGAATTAATCTTTTGAATGAAGAAATATCAAATAAAATCGCCGCCGGAGAAGTGGTGGAAAGACCGGCGTCGGTGGTAAAAGAACTGGTGGAAAACTGCATTGATGCAGGTGCCGATAAAATTACGGTAGAAATCAGAAAAGGCGGTTCTACATACATAAAGGTTACAGACAATGGCTGCGGAATGGATAAAGAAGACGCAACCGTTGCCTTTCTTCGCCATGCAACAAGCAAGATAAAAACAGAAAACGATTTAAATGCAATATATACCTTAGGATTTCGCGGAGAAGCATTATCAAGTATAGGTGCCGTGGCAATGGTTGACCTTTTTACCAAACGAAAGGAAGATATTTGCGGAACACATACCGTATGCTGCGGCGGAGAAATTGTTTCAAATGAGGATGCAGGCGTATCGGACGGTACTGTATTTATTGTTAAGAATCTTTTCTATAACGTCCCTGCAAGAATGAAGTTTTTGAAAAAAGATGTTACGGAAGCCGGATATATTTCCGATATAATGACAAGATTTGTTCTTGCACATCCGGAAGTATCTTTCAGATTGATAAACAATGGGAAAGAAGTGCTCGCCTCATACGGTGACGGAAGCCTGAAAAATGCCATTTATTCCGTATACGGAAAAGATTTTGCCACATCAATGATAGATGTTGATTATATAGGTGAAGCTGTAAGCGTTCATGGAATGACAGGAAAGGGAAATACCGCACGCCCAAACAGAAGCTATCAGAGCTTTTTTATAAACGGAAGATACATAAAAAGCCCTTTGATAATGCGTGCTGTTGAAGAAGCATATAAAAATCAGATTATGATAGGAAAATTTCCTGTTTCGGTTCTTAATATCGAAATTAATCCTTCTTTGGTAGATATAAATGTACATCCCACAAAACTTGAAGTAAAATTTTCCAATGAAAGCGAAGTATACACTTCGGTATATCATGCGGTAAAAGAAGCATTGTACAGAATTGCGGATATACCGCAGGTTGTAAAGAGTGATACAAAGAATGAAAAAACAACCTTTGTAAGAGACAGTGCAACCACACGGGCACAGGTGGATATCAGCAGTTCGTTATTTGAAAATAAATCAGTGCAGGCAGCACAAACCGATAAAAAAATAACTGCTTTAGATGTAAACGGCATTTTTGAAGGGAGCGCAAAGAAAGTATCTGCTCCCGATATGTTTCGGCAAGATACAGTGGAATCATATAAGGAAAAGGACAATGTAAAAGATACTGCGGATAATGGAACAGATATTGAAAAACCACAGGCAAAGGCAGAAGAAAAACAGGATACCAAACAGACAATAAAGCAACAAGAAATTGTGGAAGAAACTAAAAAAACAGAATGTATTTCTCAAAGACCGGAGAATACAGAATTTTTTGATAAAGACAAGCCTGCTGAGAAAAGGCAGGACATACCCGCAGAAGAAAAGAATATTGAAATACCGGAATACAGACTTGTAGGACAGGTGTTTGATACATATATTATTATAGAGGTGGGCGATGAAATGCGCATGATTGATCAGCATGCGGCACATGAAAGACTTAACTATGAGGAATTGAAAAAACAGATTTCGGAAAAGACCGTTTATTCACAGCCTATGATAGTGCCCATTATACTTGATTTATCGGCAAATGAAAAGGCTGTATATATGCAAAATCAGGAGTTTATAAAAAATATAGGCTTTGAAACCGAAGATTTTGGAAATAATTCGGTTATAATAAGAGCAATACCGACAAATACTTTATATGATGATATTGAAGATTTATTTATAGAAATCTTGTCTCAGCTGGAAGAATATAAAAAAGAAATAATAGCAAAAAAGCATGAAAGGCTGCTATATACTATTGCCTGCAAGGCTGCAATAAAGGCAAATCATAAATTAAGCGAAGAGGAACAGAAAGATCTTGTAAATAAGGTATTTTTACTGGAAAATATCAATACCTGTCCGCATGGCAGACCTATTGTTATTTCAATGTCGAAAAAGGAAATTGAAAAACAATTCGGAAGAATAATTTGATATTATATCTGATATATTTTCTTTATGCTGCATTAAAGCGGCAGAACGGAGGGTTAAATGTTCAGACTTGTAAACAATAACGGATTGTCTTACTATGTGATAGAATCATTTGAAAAAACAGGGTTGGTAAAGCATTGCTTTACAACAAGGCAAGGCGGAGTAAGCAGCAATGAATATGCAACAATGAATCTGAGATTTAACTGCAGTGACAAAAAAGAAAACGTACTTAAAAATTATAAAATAATATGTGATGAAATAGGAGTAAATTATAAGGATATAGTACTTTCAAAACAGATTCATGAGGATAATATATGCAGAGTAACAAAAAATGACTGCGGAAACGGAATTGTAAGGGATAATATCTTTGAAAGTGCCGACGGTCTTATATGCAATGAACCGGGAGTACCTATTGTCACATTATATGCCGACTGTGTTCCGCTGTATTTTCTTGATGTTAAAAATAGGGTAATTGCCCTGTCACATTCCGGTTGGAAAGGTACGGTAAAGAATATTGCCGCAAAAACGGTAAAGAAAATGACGGAGGAGTTTAATTCGGATACGAAAAATATTCTTGCGGCAATCGGACCTTCAATAGGTGAGTGTCATTTTGAGGTGGGAGATGAAGCGGCACAGATATTCAGACAGATGCCCGAGGGCGTTGTGGGAAAGTACGGAGAAAAATATCATGTAAATCTTCAGAAAACCATAGAAAATCAATTATTTGAATCGGGAATATTAAAAGAAAATCTTACGGTTGCACACATTTGTACCTTCTGCAATTCCGATTTGCTTTTTTCGCACCGGAAAACAAACGGCAGAAGAGGAAACCTGGCAGCTGTAATGGAACTGAAAAATATTTAGGAAATAACGATAAAACAAGGATGGAGATAAATGAAAAAAAGGTATTATATGAAAATTGCATTGGCCGTATTTTTGTGTCTGTTAATTGCAGGATGCAGTATTAATGAAAAGGTTGAAAATGATGAACAGGAAAATGTCATAGTAAATAATTCTGAAAATCCTACAGTTTTAAACTTAGGAATAGACAGTATAGATACCTTTAATCCGCTGTTTACATCATCTTCTTCTGTATTTGATGCAATGCAGCTTATATTTGAGCCGTTGTTTTCATTTGATGATACGTTAAATCCGATTTGTGAACTGGCTGACAGCTATACTGTTTCGGAAGACAGAAAAAGTCTTGCAATAAAAATAAAGCAAAATATAAAATGGCATGACGGCAGTGATTTTAATGCTGTTGACGTACTTCATACAATTAATTTGATCCGTTATAACGAAACAAATTATACTTCATTGTTGAGTTGTATTTCGGCTGCCTCCTGTCCCGACAATTATACATTGTCCGTTACTTTTTCAAGAGCTGTTCCCAACCCTGAGGCGATACTGTCTTTCCCGGTGGTGCAAAACAGTGTTACAACAGAAAATCTTGCGGATTATATACCTATAGGAACGGGACCGTATAAATATTATGAAAAATCAACATCAAATAAAATACGGCTTACGGTAAATGAAATGTGGAGAGAGAACATACCGTCTATTGCAGAAATAGATTTAAATATCTTGAAAAATAAAGAAGAATCCGCATCTGCTTTTAATGCCAGTGAAACAGATATAATTACATCAAAGACAATGGATCTTAAATCCAATACACCGAGAGGCGAGATTTCCGTACAGGACTATGTTTCGGATAATATGGTTTTTTTGGGAATAAATAATGCAGAAAGTGTTTTTACCGGTGTGAATACAAGAAAAGCAATATCATATCTTATTGATAAGGAGTCAATTGTCACAAATGAGCTTTTTTCAAGAGCGGTGGTGGCAAAAAGCACTATTAATCCTTCTGCCTGGTATTGTCCGGATATCCCAAATGCGGGATATGATGCGGATTATATAAGAGAGATACTTGCATTAGACGGCTGGAGTCAGAATGAAAACGGAAATTTTATACGTGATAAAATTGTTGGTGAACAGGAATCTGAAAATCCCGAAACAATCAGTGAAAAGCTCAAATGCGATATTTTAGTAAATGATGATAACGAAGAACGATACAGGATAGCACAACGAATAGGTGATGCATTAAATGAGTTTGGAATAGAATGTTCAATTATTCTGGTAAGTTTTGAGGATTACTCGCAAAGAATTGCAGATAAACAATATCAGCTGTTTATCGGTGAAATAAAAATGCCGTCAAATATGGATCCTTATGATTTGCTTGTTTCGGAAAATTATTTCTCTTATTATACTCAGCAGATGCATGAGGCAATATACAGATTGGGGACATATACAACAAGTGAAGAAGAAAAAAATGCTTTTACCCAATATGCAAATTTATTTAATGAAGAAGTTCCTTTTGTTCCGTTATTTTTCAGAAAGGAAAGTGTTATTTTCGAAAACAGAATATCCGGAACAAGTAAGCCTAATATGTTTGCCAGCTACACAGAACCGCAGAACTGGTATTTTACCGTAAAAAACAATAATACAATACAGGAAGAATCAGCTGACGGGAATATATAAAAAACATAAGAAAAGGGAATATTAAAGGGAGGCAATAGTATATGGAGCCTGTAGATATAATAAGTTATTTAAAAGAAAACAAGAACAAGTTTTCAAAACGTCAAAGAATGATTGCGGATTTTTTGCTTGAAAATTATGATAAAGCAGCATATATGACTGCATCTGTCTTAAGTGAAACGGTGGGTGTAAGTGAATCAACCGTTGTGAGGTTTGCGGCAGAAATTGGATTTGACGGTTATCAGCATATGCAGAAAACTTTAAGACAAATAACTATGACTCAGTCTACAACTTTAAAAAGAATGGAAATTGCCAAAAGACAACTGACAAAAACGAGCATTCTTGAGGGAGTGTTGAAATCAGATATAAGCATGATAGAACAAACTTTGTGTGAAATTGATCCAAAGCAGTTTGACGGTGCGGTGGAAGCAATACTTAAGGCGAGAAATATATATATTACGGGAGTGAGAAGTGCGGCTTCACTTGCCAACTTTACTGAATTTTATTTTCACCTTATGTTTGATAATACAAAGCTTATCAGCTCAGCAGATCCTGCTGATATGTTTGAACAAGTGCTGAAAATTAATGAAAATGATGTCATAATCGGTATGAGTTTCCCGAGATATTCAAAAAATATTATAAAGATCTTGGAGTATGCTCATAAATGTAATGCTACAATAATTGGAATAACCGACAGTATGAATTCGCCCATTGTACGTGTAGCTGATTATGTACTGACGGCAAGAAGTGATATGGATTCCTTTGTTGATTCTCTTGTGGCACCTTTCAGTGTGGTAAATGCACTTATCGTTGCACTGGGAATGAAACATCAGGATGAAATCAGCGAAACATTTAAAAACCTTGAAAGAATATGGGATGAATATGAGGTATATGATAAAATTTAATCTACGTGCAGAATGCCCCCGTTTCATAAAGTTGACAGATTTTATTTCAGGGGTTCAGTAGAAGTTATAATCTTGCGCTGACCCCCTGAGGAGCAAAAACTCACTGCACAGGTTGCAATTTGTTGTAAACTTCTGCACCTTGAAAGCAAAGCAGGGGCATTGCTCCGATTTAAATTAGCTGTAAATCAAAATTCATTATATTTAGAATGTCAGAATATTCTCAATAGCATTTATCAGTATAGAATGTAAAATCTTTAAAATATATCTGTGGAGAAAAATAATGGAAAATACAAAGAACAGAAGTAATTTTACGGGAAAAATAGGATTTATATTAGCGGCGGCAGGTTCTGCCGTAGGGCTTGGGAATATATGGAGATTTCCCTATCTTGCAGCACAATATGGCGGAGGAATTTTTTTGCTTATTTATATTATACTTGCCGTAACCTTTGGTTTTGCTTTAATGATAGCTGAAATCGCCATAGGCAGGAAAACAGGACTTAGCTGTGTGGGAGCTTTCGGGAAATTAAGAAAAAAATTTGCATTTATAGGGTGGATTGAAGCGGCAGTACCTATTATAGTGTTGCCTTATTACTCTGTTATCGGCGGTTGGGTTATTAAATATTTTGTGTCTTTTTTCACAGGAAATTCACAGGCCGCTGCCGCTGATACATTTTTCTATGATTTTATGTCAAGTCCGGCGGAGCCTCTTTTATGGTTTGCGGTTTTTATGATTTTGACTGCGGCAACGGTTCTTATGGGTGTGCAAAAAGGCGTTGAAAATATAAGTAAAATTCTTATGCCGGTACTTGTTGTTCTTTCACTTTTTATAGCAGTATATACTATGTTTATACCGGGAGCTGTTGATGGGATTATTTATTACATTAAACCTGATTTTTCAAGATTTTCCATTAATACCGTTCTTGCGGCAATGGGGCAGCTTTTCTATTCAATGTCGATTGCAATGGGTATAATGGTAACGTATGGTTCTTATTTAAAAAAGGACGTAAACATAGAAAGTTCTGTTAAACATATTGAAATATTCGATACGGCAGTTGCTTTTCTTGCAGGTCTTATGATTATTCCGGCAGTATTTGCCTGTTCTGACGGAAATGTGGGACAAGGCCCGGGATTAATGTTTGTAACACTTCCAAAAGTTTTTGAAACGATGAAAGGCGGTTCGGTAATAGGTATTTTGTTCTTTTTGCTCGTCTTTTTTGCAGCACTTACATCATCTGTATCTATGATGGAAACAGTTGTTTCAATAATTATGGATAAAACAGGATTGAAAAGAAAAACCATATGTGTTATAGTATTTGCAGGAGCATTTCTTTTGGGAGTGCCGGCATCTTTGGGAAATGGAGTATGGCAGCATATTACTGTTTTAGGTATGGATTTTCTTACATTCTTTGATTTTATAAGCAACAGTGTAATAATGCCTGTTGCTGCGCTCTTGATATGCATTTTTGTGGGATATGTTATCAAACCGTCAGCAATAATTGAAGAACTTGATAAAACTTCGCCGATGAAATATAGAAAAATGTTTGCTGTTATTATCAAATATTTTGCTCCGGTATGTATATTGTTGATTTTGTTTTCATCAATTTTCAGTGCTTTCGGGATTTTACCCATATGAAATTAGTTTGTAAAGGTTAATTAAAATTTTTTGGAATTTGACGTAAAAATAAGCAGTGCATTCCATTATTTTTCGAAACTCGGAGCATACACATATATTCCCGTCTTTTAAAACAAAAAATGACTTGCTTCTTTTCGCGTTAAGATTTTTGCCGTCGCATAAGCGACGAAATGGAGATTAAAATGACAGAAAAGGTAATTGTAATCGGAGGCGGCCCGGCCGGAATGATAGCCTGCGGTCATCTTGCGGAAAAAATCAAAAAAGTAATACTGATAGAAAAAAATAAATTTCTCGGAAAAAAACTGCGCATTACCGGAAAAGGAAGATGCAACATAACAAACGGTACCGATATGGAAAATTTCTTAAAGAATGTTCCGACAAATCCGCGTTTTTTATACAGTGCATTCTATAGTTTTACAAATAATGATATTATAGCATTGCTTGAAAAGTACGGAGTAAAAACAAAGGTTGAAAGAGGAGAAAGGGTTTTTCCTGAGTCTGATTCAGCAAAAGATGTTGCAGTGGCATTGGAAAAGTATGCGGTTAAAAAAAATGTTGAAGTTTTGCATGAAGATGTGCTGGAAATACTGACAGAAGATGAAAAGGTATGCGGAGTCAGAACAGATAAGCACACCATATATGCCGATGCGGTCATTGTGGCAACAGGCGGAAAATCATATCCCCTCACAGGCTCTGATGGCAGCGGATACAAATTGGCAGAGCGTCTTGGTCATACCGTAACTGAACCTAAGCCTTCTCTTATACCTATTGTTACAAATGAAAAATGGGTATCCGATTTGATGGGTTTGTCTTTAAAAAATATAGAAATTTCAGTTTATAATAAGAAGAATAAAAAAATATACACCGATTTCGGAGAAATGCTGTTTACGCATTTTGGAGTGAGCGGGCCGGTTATACTTTCAGCCTCTGCACATATGAAAAATATTGACAAAGAAGAATACAAAATAACAATAGATTTAAAACCGGCTTTGGATTATGAAAAACTGGACAAGCGTGTTTGCAGGGATTTTGAAAAATATATAAATAAACATATTATAAATGCATTGGATGAGTTGTTGCCAAAAGCATTAATTCCTGTTATAATAAAATTGTCCTCAATACCAATACATACACCGGTAAATTCCATAACAAAGGAACAGAGGAAAACACTTATACAAAATATTAAAGCTCTTACCGTGACAGTAAAGGGCTTAAGACCTATTGATGAGGCAATAATAACAACAGGAGGTATAAAAGTAAAAGAAATTAATCCGTCAACCATGGAATCCAAAATAGTACGGGATTTATATTTTGCGGGAGAGATAATTGATGTTGATGCATATACCGGAGGGTTTAATTTACAGATTGCATACTCAACGGGGTATCTTGCGGCGGATAGTATTATAAATAAAAATGATTAATATTATATTTTGATAATTATATTATTACGGAAAGGAATGGTAGTAT
>CASFSH010000138.1 GCA_949297205.1 uncultured Bacillota bacterium
CTATATTCTTTTATCTATATTATAAATGGTTATGTGTATAAACGTAAAGAATAGTTTATTTTTTATCATAATCCGGATAATATTTATTATTTTCTTCTCGCCATGAAAAACCGCGTGGTATCATAACAGAAGAAAGATTAAGAATTACTTTGTCATTAATGTATACTTTATTATTAGCGATTACAAATCTATCTCCTGACTTTGTTTTGATTGTAACAGTATTTTCAGAGATTGAAGCACTATCTGTAATAGGATTAATATCACGAGAGGGTGCAAGAAGAGTATAGTGAACAGTTTTATCAGTCCATTTCCAATCCATGTGTACCACGGTATTTTCATGACGTCTGCTTCTTATTGCCCCTCCGAACCATCCACAGCATGGATTGAGTTCACCGCAGTGAAGTGAAATATTAACGTTGTTATTTAAGGAATATATTTCAAAATTAGGTGCATTCTTTTTTTGAGTATAAACCTTGTTTTTATTACAAAATATTTCATTTTTATTGTATCCTGCAGTAAGATAAAGATTTTCTTCCGGGGTGGGATCTCTTGTTTCCGCTCCTTCGGGCATAATATGAAAAATCAGTTTTCCGTCATGAGTGCCGTTGCATTTAAATGTATCTTTGACAAGATAAAAGCCTTGTTGTTTTGCAAAAATAATCTCACGTTTATGTCTGCCGTAAAGTGTTTTATCATTATTATAGTATATTCCGTCATATTCAGTTACAGCATAATCAATATAGTTATCGGAATAAAAACCCTTATTTATGGGAGTATCATATTTGCTGATTACAATATTTTCTCCGTCACGTAGTCTGCCCTGTGACATATTGTCAATAATTCCCGTACTTTCCCCATAAGATGTATGTTTATACTCCTCGATCTGATCCATTATATCAAGCTGGTCTGCCGGTACAAAATCGGGTGTGCCATACCAGCTTGCTCCGGCATTTACAATCATGGGAATACCATATGCAGAAACAGCTATAGCATTTATATTTTCGCCGGCATGACCTTTGCCACGTCTTGCTCCCATAAGCCACATATATATTCCGTCAACGTCATTTGAGTTTTTCAAAATATATATTCCGGAATAGGGGAAAGCAATTGAGGTAAATCCGGGGTTCATTGTGTCAAATTTTGTATATTTTTCAAATCGAATATTATTATAAGTTTCTTTGTATTTTCTGAATTTGTCATAATCATTATATAGAGGAGGAGGATAGTGTGCAGAAGTAGTACCTGAAGCAGGATATCCGCCGTATGGCATATCTATTCCCTTTAAAAATCTTAGCCTGTTTACCATGGCTTTTTCTATTTCAACTATATCCTTATCTTTTTTATTTAAAACATTTTCTACCTCTAAATAGGTATTAAGCATTGCAAAGTTGTAATTAAAAGATTGTTCCATATCACCGCCGTCGGGTAGGTAATTGGAGTCAAAAATTGATTTTTTGAAACGCTGTAAAGCTAATTTATAAATTTCATCTGCAATCTTAAAGGTATTGTACCGATAACCAAGCATAAGCAATCTTGCGGCAATGTCCGCAAATTGGTTCGGAATAGGACTTCTTGAATCTTTTATATATAGGTTAACCGTAGTTGTCATTTCACATATACAGCATTTTACAAAAATATCAATCATTTTGTCGGTAAACTTTTCAAAATCAATGGCAGAAAATATTTTTATCATTTGTTCAATTACAGAAGTGCCGAAAAAGCCGCATGACAGAACCCAGACAACGGGTACTGATGTAACGGTTTTTAATATAGACTCGTCAAGATTGTCAAATTCATTTTTGTAATTGTCCATAAAATCTTCTATTCTGTCAAACCATTCCTCCATATATTTAAAGTCTTTTGATATAATATATTTTTCAACAAGACATTTTAATTCGCCGGCAGCTAATTTGTGTTTTGATACAAACCATTTTTCACCGGTTTTGTCGTACGGCTGCATTATAAAATCAAGTTTTTGCATGGAATATACCATATTAAAACGCCATTTGCGTTCAACGTCTTCGTTTTTTATTCTATTTGAGAAATATTTTATGTAAGCACGCTTAGCCTCGGATATGTTTCCCGAAAGATAAAGTTCTTTTACTTCAGCCATATCAGGATGTTCAAGGTTAAGCAATTCAAAAAGATTATATTCTCTGTTTTTGTATGAGCCAAAAAATTCGCTGTTTTTAAAATACTCGTCCGGAATTTCAATGAACACATCACTGAATAAACGCAAACCCGTTTCAATGCAGACAAAATTATCGGGAGCATATGTATTAAATTCAGTTTCAAGTACAGAATCCAATGCAACAGAACCGCCCTTTAACATTCTGAAATGAGTATCTGAATATGTATCACTGCACCATTCGCATACATTTCCCGTCATATCATATAAGCCGAATTTGTTAGGCTTTTTCAGACCTACCTTCTGAGGGACTATTGTTGTGTCAAATTGATAAAACCATGCATATTCGTTGGTATCGCATCTTCCGAGTTCGTCACCCCAGAAATATTTTGTATCAGCACCTGCAGAACACGCAAAAATCCACTCTTTTGAATCGGGAAGTCTGATACCGCTGTTTTCCTTTGTAAAGAAGTCAAATTCACCTGATCTGATAGGTTTTCCGCAGTTATAGTATACAGGGTTAAGACCTAAAATCTCATTTATGGCATTGCAAAATTTAATGCAATCATAAAAATTAATAAGAACAACAGGTTTAGTACCTTTTCCTGAACGTTCTTTCAGATCATAACCTACATTCCGAGCCTTTTTTACAATATTATTCCATAAATTATTAGTTACTTCATATTTTGCACAGTAGAAATTATCTGTTTTAACAAAATATTTAATCATAATATACTATCCTTTCCTGAAGTTTATTTATGCATAGTGTATATTATTTTTACATTTTTTTCAATGAATAAATTACGGATTATAGTGAAAAAATTAAAGAAAATATTGATTTGGTCAAAAAAATACCGGAAACAATGATTTTGTCCCCGGTATGTAAAAATTAATAGTTTTCTGCGTGAATTTCAAAGTAGCTCTGAGGATGATTGCAGGTAGGACAAACATCAGGAGCATTTGTTCCGACAACAATATGACCGCAGTTTCTGCATTCCCATATTTTAACTTCGCTTTTTGCAAATACTTGAGCGGTTTCAATATTTTTAAGCAATGCTCTGTATCTTTCTTCATGATGTTTTTCTATTGCTGCAACCAGACGGAATTTTTCAGCAAGTTCCGGAAAACCTTCTTCCTCGGCGGTTTTTGCAAATCCGTCATACATATCTGTCCATTCATAGTTTTCACCTGCAGCGGCTGCTTTCAGGTTTTCATCTGTATTTCCTATGCCGTTTAGTTCTTTAAACCACATTTTTGCGTGCTCTTTTTCGTTATCGGCAGTTTTTAAAAATAATGCGGAAATTTGTTCATATCCTTCCTTTTTTGCTACAGAAGCAAAGTATGTGTATTTATTGCGTGCTTGTGATTCACCGGCAAAAGCTGCTTCAAGATTTTTTTCTGTTTTTGTACCTGAATATTTATTCATGTTTTTTCCTCCTTTGATT
>CASFSH010000139.1 GCA_949297205.1 uncultured Bacillota bacterium
GCTTTTTTACTCATCTACCTCACCCCTATCTGTAAACTTATATAAGACAGTCGTCATAACTATTAAAATTAGGCTTTGTATTACGCTGAGTGCGGACGCACGTCCTATTTGCATATATTCAAATGCATACTGATAGTTTAACATTCCCAGTGTGGTGGACGCATAGTTTGGTCCTCCGCCCGTCATGATAAATACCTGCTGGAAAATCGCAAAGGTTGCTATAATCTGATTAACCAGCGCCAATCTTAATGTGGGTGACAGATACGGGAGCGTTATGTATCTTACTTTTGTAAAAAATCCCGCGCCGTCAAGCGTTGCCGATTCATACAGACTGCCGTTTACCGACTGCAGATTTGCAAGATACATAATAACCGTTCCGCCGTAGCTGCCCCAAGTCATTGTAAACGCAATGGTCGGTATAACAAGATTTTTGTCCTGAAGCCAGCCGAGAGGCTCAACACCAAAATGAGCAAGAATAGTGTTAAACAAGCCCGTCTGTCCCGGATTTAGCATAACAAGCCACAGAAGTGATGTCACTATTCCCGGTACCATTCCCGGCACATACAACAGCGAACGAAACAGTCTTTGTCCTCTTTTCAGCTCATTCAATAAAATAGCTGTAATAACCGGCAGCGGATAACCAATCACAAAACACCAGAATACATATTTAAAGCCGTTTGTGAACGCTTTAAGAAACACGCTGTCCGTCAATACATCCTTATAGTTCTGCAGTCCTGCCCATCCGATTGCGTCATATGCCCTTGTTTTGCAGAAGGATAGATATACTCCGTTTACCATAGGCTGATATGTAAATATCAAAAGCGCAATTATACATGGGATCATTAATCCCCATGCTCCGATATCATGCCGAACAATATGTATCACTTTGTTTATACAACTGCCGGATTTCCCCACACGCTTTACTTTATTTTCTCCGTTCATTGATACAGCTCCTAACTTTCAATTTTATTCAAAGCGTCCTTCTGGAATTGCTCGGAAGCAGTCGATATCAATTCATTAATATCAGCGTTCTCATCGGTAAGCACCGCCTGCATTACAGATGACAGTATTGAGTAAAGCTGCTGCGCCGCCATCGGCTCCTCTTTTCTGAGCGTTACCATATTCTGATCGGCATTCCACAGCTTTGGATCTACGTTTGTGTACTTGTCATACAGTTCGTTAATTTTTTGAGTGTATTCCTCATTTTTCCACAAAGACAGCATCGGCCTTGTCACAACATTACCCGCATCGGCTGAGATCTTTATAGCCTCTTCTTTCTGTGCAAGAAGTTCCTCGGACAGCTCTGCGCCGTATCCCATAATCTCAAGCCAATCAAGAGATGCGTTAATCTGCTCCTCTGACGCTCCTTCCGATATTAAATATGCCGATCCGCCAATCTGCGCGCATCTGTCCTTGCTTCCTGCCGGAAGAATTGTATATGACAGCTTATTTCTATCCATTTTATATGTCTGGGTAAATGTGTCAAAAACCACGTCGGAAGAGATAATCATTGCCGCCTGATTAGTTCCGAACTGCTTGGATACCTCCGACTGACCGTTAAGCACATTGTCCGGCAAGCAATTATACTTCCACCTCAAATCCTTTATGTACTGTATAGTTTCGTACATTTCCGGCGAATCAAATGTCGATTTCCATGTTCCGTCCGGCTGCTCTTCCATAAAGTTAACGCCGTTTGACCATGCAATGTTCATCAGTATCCAGCCGCCTTCCGTTCCCGTACTCGGTATAGCAAAGCCTGCCTGACCCGTCTTTTCCTTTATTGTCTTTGCTGTCTCGGCAAGCTCTGTATAGGTCCGGGGATACTTCGGAACACCGTTCTCATCAACAAGTCCTGCCTGTTTAAACATATCCACATTGCACATAAGTCCCATCATATACGCACTGTACGGAACTCCGTATATTTTTCCGTCCTGGGACACGATATTTAAAAACTGCTCATCTATAGCCTTGTCATACCCTCTTGCGGACAGCTCTTCGCTTATATCCTGAATATAACCGGTCGATATTAGCTTTTTCGGTTCCGTCAGAGGTACAAAGAATAAGTCCGGATTAAGTCCGCTTGTCGCTCTGGGCAAAAATGACTGGATATCATAGCTGTATTCATCTGTTTCAACCGCCAAATTTGGATGCTTTTCAGCTAACTTTTCAAGTGTGCTCTGATAATAATCATACTGTTCCTGATTATTTTCCGGTGCAGGCCACCCTCCTATTTTCAGAGTTATCTGATCACCGTTACCCTGCTTCTGTCCGCAGCCTGCAAGCATTCCCATCAACATCACTGCCGCGATTGCACCGCAAACCAATCTTCTTTTTCTTGTTCTTGCCATAAACATCTTTCCTTTCATTTAAATTTATTTAATCTTACATTTCAGCGCATTTTCTTCTGCACTAACAATTAAAGTATAGCATGTATATGCTGAATTTGTATACACGCATTTTGGTCTTTCAACCATTATTTTGGTATGGATTGAATGTTGAATGCCATTTTTTGTTAAAATTGCCGTTAGATTATCCAGGCTTGCCGCTTTGTAGTTAAAATGTAATATGTTTTTTAAGAAAAACCATCACTTTTTTTCATTATTTTCAAAAAATCAAATTGCGCAACAAAACCAAAAAGTCCGTTGTTATCACATTTTTAGTGTGACAAAACGGACTTTTTCGTTTATAGGCGTCAAACTTGAGGTATAGTATATATACTGATTTTTATACCCGTATTTTGGTTTTTCAGCCGTCAATTTGGTCGGGATTGGCGGTTTTATGCAATTTTTTTACTAAAGCTACCGTCAAATCATATGTTTTACCAAATCATCTCCTTTCATATCCCTATGCTTTTCCACCATATTCACAACGGTACTGCCCCGGAGTCATTCCCTCGATTTTTTTAAATGCTCTGTTTAAAACGTCATCTGAGGAATACCCTACAAGCATCGCTATCTGTGTAATGGGATAATTTGTATTCACCAAAAGCTCCTTTGCCTTTTCATGTCTGACATAGCTTATGTACTCGCGTATGGTTTTTCCGGTGTTCTGTTTTATGATTGTATTTAAGTTCTGTCTTCTTATACCCAGCTTTTCCGACACGAGATTTACGTTAAGATTATAATCCGCAAAATTCTCGTCTATATATTTTTTGATTTCTTCGGCAGTTCCCGCATCCGACTGCTTATTCCTCCGCTTCTCACAAACTTCGCAAAGCTCCGTATAGTATTTATCCAGCAAGCCTATATACTCTTCTATCAATCCATCATTCCTTACAATCAAATTGTTGAAAATACTGTCGATATCAACATTTATTCCATATTCGTTTGCCATGTGAAGATAAGTTTGCGCAAATTCAAAATACAAATAAGTTTTTACCTTATCATTGCATCTGATAAAAGCAATATTCTCTTCAAAGGTTGTCCTTATAAGCTCTTTGATTTTATCACATTCTCCCGTCATCACTGCTGCAATCAGATGATTTTCTATATTGCTCTTATAGCGGTACAATCCGTCATCCAACATATTTTTGTTTACAATTTCACTGTAGAACACAATATGTCTGCCTGACTGAACGTAATGGAAATCAAGCGATGTCTGCGCCTCCTGATACGCCTCCGCAAGCCTGTCAATTCCACACTTCACTGTGCTGACCGCTGCGGTAAGGTCGACATCAAGGTTCTCCTCTATTGCGCTCACTATATTGGCACACTCCTTTGATAAGTCATAATCCGTATCCTTCGGCACATTAATTATTATTGCTATCTTCTTCCACTCTGTGTTTAAGACGTACCCCGTCGATTTTTCACCTATGAGCTCCTCGGAGATATTTTTTATTGCATAGCTTAACAAATTGCTCTCCTCTATGGATTCCGCATCAAAAATTCTCGTATTTTTGATATAGAGTAACAAAATGCAGTAATCCTCAGGGAACATTGCTTTTATTTCCGTACTGTCAACGGGATCTGTACTTATGCCGTTAAGCAGCTTATATATCGTCTGCATCTTAATCATGTTTTTCGATGTTTGCAGAATATTATAATTTTGATCAATAAACCTGTTGTTGGCAATTATTTGATTTTTGATATAATCAAATTCGTTTCCTTTTTCATATCTGTATGAGCTGTCACTTTTCTCCAGCTCGCTTATTATTGCTCTTATCGGTCCGTAGTTTCTTCTTATATAAAAAGCAATCATCACCATTCCGAGCATACTGTATATTATCAAGCATGTAATCATGATTGTACGCAGCTTGGAAACTTCTTTCAACGCCGATAACTCATATGTAAGTATTCCGACTCTCCAATGCGATTTTATAGGCTTTACTCTTATAAGCGTACCGTTATCTTTAAAGCTTTCAAATTTTCCCTGTATGTGCGTGTTGTTTTTTAAACTCTCAAGCACCTCCGCGTCCTTTACCTCGCCGTATATATCACCCTTGTATATATCGTATATAATAAGCTTATCATCCTTTGAAAATCCCGACTTAACCATTATCGTTTTAAATGTTTCTCTCGGGAATACAGCAAAAAAATATTCGTTTATATTGCCGGCGGACGAAATCGGCAAAGACTGTGTGTAAATTATATTTTCACCGCTTGCCTCCGGAAAACTCCACCTATCAAAAGCAACACCGTTTAGATATTTTTCCTTCCATTTATCATAAGTCAATTCTGTTTCACCGAGTATTTTATAAAACTGTTCAGAATCGAAAAATCCCTGATTTGTAACAAAAATATCACTGTTTTTGAAATATACCCCCATATATTTCACTCCTCCGATGCTATTTATGTCCAAATCAATTTCTTCGATAAACTTCTTTACCGATCTATAATCCGTCTCTAATTTTCCCGCCGCAAATTCCTTTATAAAATCATCTGTTCTTATATTTATTACGGCATTACTGAGCGTTACCATGCATCGATTCATCTCACCGCTCAAAAGCTCGATCTTTGTATCAAAAAAGTTTTGAATATTCTTCTCCAATACACTTTCCATTCGGATATACCCCATTACTCCCAGAAATATCGGTGCTAAAAACAATATAAGGTATGAAACACTCATTGAAATCAATATCGTTTTATCCTTTACCTTATCAAAAAAATGCATTTAAAATCTCCTCTTTACAAATATTTTAAGACTGTTACAATACTTGACAGTCAAAAGTTCTGAAATAAAAATGTAAACAAAAAGGCACATTCTTGATCGTATACTTATGTTAAAATTGGTTTAGAAAAAAAATAACTAACATAATTAAATCCTTTTTTATTGTTGACTTGCTGTTGTTTTGCCCACTCCTATTGTCCCGCCTATTAAATATAGTATTTTCACATATAACTCCGCAAATTTTACGTTGTATAATAAGATTATACAACGAATATAGCAAAAAGTCAATACATAATGAGAGTAAATACACGGTTTTTGAACCAGTTAATCATTTGTAAATTCTATAAATAAAAAGCAATTTTACCCCAACAATTGACAAAGAGCCCTCTTTAATAAAAAATACAAAAAGTGATTAGGCTAAATTTTCAGAATTTTAGTAAAAAAACGAATTAGATAGTAAAAAAACTTATACTGCGGTAAAAAAACGGATACTCCGGTAAAAATACGATTACTTTTAAAAAGGCGAAGATATGTCGCCAAATAAGCGCATAAAATCTCGAAAATCCGGCTGTAATTTGCAAACATGAACCACCTCAAATGGCTTACCTATGCGATTTTTAACATAGAAAAATCGTCGGTCAATTTGTATCAAAATTGACCGACGATTATGGTGGGCCTTCGGGGACTCGAACCCAGGACCGTCCGGTTATGAGCCGGATGCTCTAACCAACTGAGCTAAAGGCCCAGAAAAATTGCCCATCTTTATAAAAAAGAAAGGCA
>CASFSH010000140.1 GCA_949297205.1 uncultured Bacillota bacterium
ATAAAGAACTACACGTTTTGGTTTTATATGTATATCCGCAAGGCGGCCAGGCAGATAATGCCGCGCCTTGCTTTTTTCATGTTATATAAGAACAAAAAAATACCCGACTTTACATTGTAAAATCGGGTTAATTCTTTTAAAACATTGATTTTCAACATTTTCTGCGGAGAGACAGGGATTCGAACCCCGGGTACCTCGCAGTACAACGGTTTTCAAGACCGCCGCAATCGACCACTCTGCCACCTCTCCAAAACTCCTTTTAGAAGTGCTTTGTTTTTCAAAAGCGATGCAAAGGTATAGTTTTTTTTTGAATACACAAAACTTTAAGCTGTTTTTTTCTGCAAAAATGATATTTTCATTGAAATTAATCGAAAATCATCACCAAAACAGATACCCGGACCTATTTTTTATGCTTCCCTGCACCCTTTAACAACTCGCGGCTGAATTTCATTTCCGCCCTCTGTATATCATAGATTTTCTTTGGACTCAGCACTTTCTGATATTTCCTGAGATATTCCAGTTCCAATTCATCAACCGTTATTCTCGTTTTAATCACATCTTCCGCAATTCTGGAATATTCCGTATCGGATACATTATTACTTTCTTTTGTTTTACGGATTTTTGCCCATATCTCCTTGTTACAAGAATATTTTTTATCCTGCAACTCAAAATACAGGGGGAAAAACTTTTCGGCTTCCTCATCCGTCAGTCCAGCTTTGTCTATGAGATACTGTTTCTGTTTCTCACGAAACTGCTCTTTGCTCAAACAGCCATTTTTATCCTGTGCCTGAGCTGCAAAACATATCATCAGCAATGTAATTATTGTAATAAGCCTATTCATACCCACTAATTATTAATTGTATATTTCAGTATCAGCATCAGTAAGATACATATATAAAGTATAGTCATCCATCATTGTCTGATCCAATATCGGATCGATGTACTCATCAGGTATTTCTTGTATGGAATCCGCAGAAGATATATTTTCCATTTCATTTTCCGAATGCACTGCCCGGCCTTTCATCATGACACGCAGACCGAACATAATTCCGCAAAACATTGCCACCATGTAAACCCACGGCTTTACTCTTTCCCACAGGCTTATTTCTTTCGCTTCATAAACCTCTGTTTCAGGAAGCTGCTTCATTATCTCAGGGACAAGGTTCTCAAAATAGCCATCGGGCACCTTAAAAGGATTGTCCTTCCCTATTCTGTTCTTCAATTCGGTATCTTCCTTCATAATATTTATCTCCTTCCTTTGTTTTTAGATTCAAAATAGTCAAAAAGGTTTAATCATTCATGCTGAAATATTCTTCTATCTTCTTCACGGCATGATGATATGAGGCTTTCAGGGCTCCAACGGTAGTACCCATTATCTCTGATATGTCCTCATACTTCATTTCCTTAAAATATCTCAGGTTGAATATTATTCTCTGTTTCTCCGGCAATCTGCTTATGGCTTTCTGAAACATCATCTGCGTTTCATTCCCGTCAAAATACGGATCACTCTCAAGCATATTGACAAGATTTAACCCAGCCTCATCTATAGATATATTCTCCTGTGCCCTTTGTTTGTTCAGGAAATTCAGACACTCGTTAAGTGCAATTCTGTACAACCATGTAGATAGTTTGGCCTCACCTCTGAAATAATCTATATTGGTCCATGCTTTTATAAAGGTGTTCTGCAGGATGTCATTGGCGTCATCGTGCGACAATACCATCCTTCTTATCTGCCAGTACAGTTGCTCGCCAAACTCCCGAACCACATCCTCGAATGCCTCACGGCGTGTTGACAAGTCACACAAGCGCTCCTTAATATCATCTTCTTTATTATTCCCCATAGTATAATAGTAAGTGCAGCATTATTTTTATACGTTAATACTTAAATTCTCATTAGCCAATATTGTATCCGGAAAAATTTCCTTAGCCTCGGCCAAAAGGCACAAATCGTCATCATACCTGGCAGAGAAATGACCTATCATCAGTTTCTTCACATCCGACATTTTGGCAATCTCCGCAGCCTGCCTTGCCGTGGAATGCATTGTAACCTTTGCTCTTGCCTTCTCAGTTTCCAGAAAAGTAGCCTCATGAAACAGTAGGTCAACTCCTTTTATCTGCTCTGAAATTTCAGGGTTATACAATGTATCCGAACAATAAGCATAACTTCTCGGCGGGTCGGAAGGTATGGTAAGCTTGCTGTTCGGTATCACTGTGCCGTCGTCACACACAAAGTCTTCGCCATTCTTAATCCTGTTTATCATGAACAACGGCACTTTGTAAAAATCAATCATATCCCGTATTATATGATTCGGTACAGGCTTTTCCCTGAACAGAAAACCGCACGTCGGCAATCTGTGTTTGAGAGGTATAGTCTCCACACTTACCGAACGGTCATCATAAACAACAGTTCTTTCGACGGGATTTATATCATGGAACACAACATCAAACGGCAATCCCTTGCAAAAGAAATCCAACTGCGGTCTCATCAGTTTCTGCAAGTCAGCATGCGCATAAATATGCAGATCGGCGGTTCTCTCTATCATTCCGAAAGTGGAAATCATGCCAATCAGACCAAAACAATGGTCACCGTGAAGATGCGAAATAAAAATATGGTTCAATCTGGAGAATTTCAGCCTAGACCTGCGTAATTGCACTTGTGTTCCTTCGCCGCAATCTATCATAAAAAGTTTCTCCCTTATATTCAAGACCTGCGAAGTAGCATTATGGCGCATTGTAGGCAATGCGGAACCACATCCTAATATATTAAGCTCAAATTTTTCCATGTGGGCAAAGATAGGAAAAGTAAGATGCAGAGCCAAAAGATATAGAATAATAAAGTTTAAATAAGCTGTCTGATAAAAACGACCCGTCATTTTGGACAAAACGTCTCGTCGTTTTGACTGAAGCGCCTAAGCGTTTTTTATAAAGCCAAAGAAGGGTTTAAAAGGAAGGAGCCGAAAGCGGGACTCGAACCCGCGACTTACTCATTACGAATGAGTTACTCTACCAACTGAGTTATTTCGGCGAGGAATTGTTTGAATTTGCGGTTCAAAATTACTTCTTATTTTTTTATTGACAAATGTATTTCCGTTTTTTTTATCATGCTTGCATATATTTATCACCGGTCACAGACAATAATATGTATATTTTTTCTAAAGATGTATTAACGAAGTACGTTTATTTCGTTGAAAATATATATCTTTGCATCCCGAATATGACATAAAAAAGACTTAATATAACACATTATATATTATTAAGAGCCAGAAGATGAAAAGATTTTATTCGGTTTTTCTATATCATAAAACTTCGGAAGCATACAGAAATGACCAAACATTTCTTTTTGCCAAAATCCGTTTTTCATTTTCATGTATGGCATATTTATTTTCCAGACATACAGAGATTTTTCTTTTCAAAAAAATAGAATTTACCCGGAAATGCATTTCGGCATATCCGGGATTTTTTTCGCCCAACAGCATTATACGATATACAACAATACAAATATATTAAGGTATGGAACAACTAAAGCACGAATGTGGAGTGGCGATGATACGCCTGATGAAACCCCTCTCACACTATCAGCAGAAATACGGTACATGGATGTACGGACTCAACAAGCTGTACCTCATGATGGAGAAACAGCATAACCGGGGGCAGGAAGCTGCCGGACTGGC
>CASFSH010000141.1 GCA_949297205.1 uncultured Bacillota bacterium
GCAGGACAACAGAAAGTTCTTGCAGAATTGCAGAAACAATATGATGAATTTCTTGCAAGTAAATAATACTGTTGTTTAACATGAATAATTTTAAATACTGCGTCTATACAGGCGCAGTATTTTTGCTTAAAAATATAATAAAATAGCTTAATATCTATTGAAATATGTATTTTTTTGTGATATAATAAAATAAGTGATAATAGAAAACAATTGTGATTAAATTGCGAATTACATAAATAATAATATTTTATTATATAAGAAAGAGAGATGGGTAATTATGGCAGAGTTTCAAACGCCGGATATCCTTATGAGTCCGAGAATAAAAAAACTCATAGATAATCTTTTTGAAAAGATGCCCGAAATTGAATCAGACAGGGCTGTGCTGCTTACTGAGAGTTATATGCAGACAGAGGGACAGCCTATTGTAAGACGGAGAGCACTGGCATTTAAACATATACTTGAAAATATTCCGATTACTATTAGGGATAATGAATTGATTGTGGGAAGTGCTACAAAAGCACCGAGAGGATGCCAGGTTTTTCCGGAATATTCTTATGAATGGCTTGAAGCAGAGCTTGATACTATTTCTACAAGAATTGCAGATCCATTTTATATCTCTGAAGAAAATAAACAAATTCTGAGAAAAATTTATCCATATTGGAAGGGTAAAACAACAAGTGAACTTGCATCATCTTATATGGCTCCCGAAACGCTTAAGGCTATTGAACACAATATTTTCACCCCCGGTAATTATTTCTATAACGGTATAGGACATTTTACGGTTAATTACGGAAAAATTTTAAAAATAGGATATAAAGGATTGATAGAGGAGGCTCAGGCTGAACTTAACAGTTGTAATGTGTATGATCCTGATTATCCGAAAAAGAGCGAATTTTTAAATGCGGTTATTATTTCTGCAAATGCTGCAATTACATATGCAAGAAGATATGCTCAGTTAGCTTTGGAAATGGGTAAAAAGGAAAAGGATACTAAAAGACGAGAGGAATTATTCATAATAGCACAGAATTGTGCCAAAGTACCTGAAAATCCTGCTGAAACTTTCATGGAAGCATGTCAGACATTTTGGTTTATACAGATGCTTTTGCAGGTTGAATCAAGCGGACATTCTATTTCACCGGGACGTTTTGATCAGTATATGTATCCATATTATAAGGCAGATATTGAAAAAGGAACGATTACAAGAGAATTTGCTCAGGAGCTTATAGATTGTATTTGGGTAAAACTAAATGATTTGAATAAAGCAAGAGATGCTGCTTCTGCTGAAGGATTTGCCGGATACAGCTTATTCCAAAATCTCTGTGCCGGAGGCCAGACAAAGGAAGGCCGCGATGCAACAAATGAATTATCGTATATGTGTATTCAGGCTTCAATGCATACACAGCTTCCTGCACCGTCATTTTCTGTAAGAATATGGAATGGTACGCCAAATGAGTTTATGCTTAGATGTGCAGAACTTACAAGAACAGGGGTAGGACTTCCGGCGTATTATAATGATGAAGTAATTATACCTGCTTTGATGAGCAGAGGTATAAAACTTGAAGAAGCAAGAGAATACAATATTATCGGTTGTGTTGAACCGCAGGTTCCGGCAAAAACAGACGGCTGGCATGACGCTGCATTCTTTAATATGTGCAGACCTTTGGAATTGGTATTTTCAAATGGATATGATAAAGGTGAGCTTATCAGCATACAGACCGGTAAAATTGAAGATATGAAAACTTTTGATGAATTTTTTGAAGCATACAAAAAGCAGATGAAGTATAATATACAGTTGCTTGTAAATGCCGATAATGCTATTGATTATGCACACAGAGAAAGATGTCCTCTTCCATTCCAGTCATCAATGATAGAAGATTGCATAAAAAGAGGTAAAACCATACAAGAAGGCGGAGCAGTATACAATTTTACCGGGCCGCAGGGATTTGGTATTGCAAATATGACAGATGCATTAATAGCTGTAAAAAAACTTGTTTTTGAAGAAAAGCTATTGACTCTTTCAGAATACAAAAAGGCACTGGATGAAAACTTTGGTCATGGAATGACAGCAAAAGAGGCAACAAAAGCAACGCAGAAGGTTGTGGCTGATTTGGTTTCAAAAGGTAAAAATGTCAGCGAAGCACAAATTGAGGATATATTCAAAATGTTCATTGACGGTATTGCAACAGAGGAAGAAAAAGCAAAGTACAACAAATTGCTTGATAAAATTCATTCGTTGCCTAAATATGGAAATGATATACCTGAAATAGATTATTTTGCAAGAGATGTAGGAAATATATATACAAAGGAACTGGAAAAATACAGAAATCCCAGAGGGGGTATTTTCCAAGCCGGTTTATATCCTGTATCTGCAAATGTTCCATTGGGCGAACAAACCGGTGCAACTCCTGACGGACGATTGGCTAATACTCCGGTTGCCGATGGAGTAGGACCTTGTTCCGGAAGTGATGTATGCGGACCTACTTCAGCTGCAAATTCGGTTGCGAAACTCGATCATGAAATTGCGTCAAACGGAACATTGTATAATCAAAAATTCCATCCGTCCGCATTGAGCGGTCTGACAGGATTGTCCGATTTTGCTGCATATATCAGAGCCTTTTTCGATCAGAAGGGTATGCATATGCAATTTAATGTTGTAAGCCGTGAAACTCTGTTAGATGCACAAAAGCATCCTGAAAATTATAAGAATCTTGTGGTGAGGGTTGCCGGCTACAGTGCATTGTTTACCACACTATCAAAGTCACTTCAAGATGATATTATTAATCGTACGGAACAGGCATTTAACAGATAGGATGAGCTTGAAAGGAAAGTATAATTATGCAGGAATATTTAGATACGCGGGGACGTATATTTGATATACAAAAATATTCAATTCATGACGGACCGGGTATAAGAACGATTGTCTTTTTAAAGGGATGTGCATTCAGGTGCAGATGGTGCTGTAATCCTGAATCTCAAAGCTTTAAAATAGAGCATATGATGTTTGGAGGCAAGGATAAAGTTGTCGGAAAAGATGTAACTGTCAGAGAAGTTATAGAGGATGTATTAAAAGATATGCCGTATTACGTTAGATCGGGAGGCGGTATGACTTTATCAGGCGGTGAATCTTTATTACAACCGGAATTCGCAACAGCATTACTTCGTGCCGCTCATGAGTATGGAATAAATACTGCCATTGAAACTACAGGTTTTGCCCCATTTGAGACTATAGAAAAATATTTGGAAAATCTTGATTATGTTCTTATGGATATAAAACATATGAATGAAGAAAAACATAAAGAATTTTGCGGACAGTCAAATAAACTTGTATTGGAAAATGCAAAAAAAATAAAAGATTGGGGAGCAAATCTTACAATAAGAGTCCCTGTAATACCCGGTTTTAACAATACTAAAGAGGAAATTTCCGATATAGCTGTATTTGCAAAATCACTGGGTGTTAAACATCTTCATCTTTTACCGTATCATAGAATGGGTGAGGATAAATATGCAGGATTGGGCAGAGATTATATGTTAAAAGGAATAAAGCCTATGACAAATGAATATATGCAGGGATTATATGAGGCTGCATATAAGATATTTGGAGACGGATGCCAGATAGGCGGTTAAATTTGTATTTTGAAAACTATAAGAAGGGTTTGCATTTTTTTGCAAGCCCTTTATAGACGTAAAAAATATTTGTATTTTAATTGATTGGAAAGAGAACTATTATGGATAAATTATTGGTGGATTTAAAAGAACATTCATATTACATTTACATTGAAAAAAATTTTGAAAATTTGTGCAATGTTTTAAAAGAAACCGGAATTTTTAACAAAATTTTAATTGTGACAGACAGTAATGTTGAGAAGTTATATTTAAAAGAAGTATATCAAAGACTTTCGGATTTTGGATATGATGTGGGTGTCTCTGTTTTTAATGCCGGAGAAGCAAATAAAAATATGGACACAATACTAAAAATATGTAATGATTGTATTAAACATGGTATGGACAGAAAGAGTTCCGTTATTGCTTTAGGCGGCGGAGTTGTGGGAGATATGGCAGGATTTGCTGCAAGTATATATATGAGAGGAATAAATTTTGTTCAAGTACCAACCACACTTCTCAGTCAGTCGGACAGTAGTGTTGGAGGGAAAACCGGTATTGATTTCGGCGGTGCAAAAAATATTCTTGGTGCCTTTCATCAGCCTAAAGCAGTGTATATTAATGTGGACACTCTAAAAACACTTCCCAAACAGGAATTTATATCAGGTATGGGAGAAGTTATAAAACACGGAATTATAAGAGACAGGAACTTTTTTGAATATCTTATGAATAATAACGAAAGAATAAAAAAGCTTGATCCTGATGTTTTGGTAGAAACCGTGTATACAAATTGTGCAATAAAATCAAAAGTCGTTGAAATGGATGAAAAAGAATACGGTGTACGTGCAGATCTTAATTTTGGCCATACCATAGGTCACGCAATAGAAAGTTACTCCGATTATAAATATACGCATGGGGCTTGTGTAGGTGTAGGTATGTTAGCCGCATCATATATTGCATTCAACAGAGGAATGATTACAGAACGAGAACTTGATAAAATAAAAGATTTGTTATTAATGTATGATTTTGATATAAAGTTTGAAATCAGTGATAAACAGGCAATAATAAAATTAATGAATATGGATAAAAAGAAAGCTGGCGGCAAAATTAATTTTATATTGCCTGCACAAATCGGAGAAGTAAAAAAATATGATGATATTTCTGTTACGGAAATAGATGCAGCGTTGGATTTTATAAGTAAATAAAATTAATTGTAAGGATGGAAAGAGTATATGTTATTATGGTTGCTTTTAGCAGCAGTGATTATTGTTTTTGATCAACTGGTCAAAATTTGGGTGGTAAACAGTATAGGGTTAAGCGATTCGCTAAAAATTATTCCGGGGATACTGGATTTTGTATATGTTAAGAATAAAGGTGCAGCGTTCAGCTTCTTGGCACATAAAGAGTATGGAATAGTAGTATTAAGTGTTATATCTGTTTTGTTTTGTTTGGCAGTTATTTGGTATATGTTAAAGAAAAAACCAAAATCAAAATTATTGATTATATCGTTATCTTTGATGGTTGGCGGGGCTGCAGGAAATGTAATAGACAGAATATTCAGAGGATTTGTTGTGGATTTTATAGAAGTGCAGTTTATTAATTTTCCTGTTTTTAATATTGCGGATATTGCAATAACTATAGGTGCGGTTTTAATAATTATTTATGAAATATTTTATGACAAAATGAAAAAAGAATAGAAAGGTATCCTTTTTATATGGAAAATATTATTTTAACGGTCGGAGAAAATGGCAATGGAGAAAGACTGGATAAATATATAGGAGAAGAGGTAGAGGATATTTCCCGTTCATTTGCGGCAAATCTTATAAAAGACGGAAAAATTATTGTAAATATTCATGTTGTCGATAAAAAAAGTAAATTAAATACAGGCGATATTATAGAAATAGAACTGCCTGAGCCGGAGGAACTTGATGTTGTACCGGAAAATATTCCACTTGATATTGTTTATGAAGATGATGATTTATTGGTTGTTAATAAACCACAGGGAATGGTTGTTCATCCGGCACCGGGTAATTACACCGGAACTTTGGTTAATGCACTTCTATATCATTGCGGCAGCAGTTTATCCGCTATTAACGGTGTTGTTAGGCCGGGGATTGTACATCGCATTGACAAGGACACAAGCGGTCTGCTTGTTGTGGCAAAAAACAATAACGCACATATTAAATTGAGTGAACAAATAAAAGACAAAAAGGCATTGAGAAAATATTGGGCATTGGTAAACGGAAAAGTAAAGGAGAATGGTACAGTCAATGCGCCTATTGCAAGAAGCCCTAAGGACAGAAAAAAAATGGCAATTTCACCAGGCGGCAGAGAAGCAATAACTCATTACAATGTATTGGATGTGTTTGATGGATATACACTATGTGAATGTATACTGGAAACAGGAAGAACTCATCAGATAAGAGTGCATATGGCGTCTATCGGTCACAGTGTTGTAGGGGATAAAACATATGGAATAAAAAAAGAAAAATTCAATTTAAACGGTCAGTTGCTTCATGCCAAGACCTTGGGTTTTGTTCATCCCGTTACAGGAAAACAAATGCTTTTTGAATGTGATATTCCGGAATATTTTAAAGAAGTTTTGAATATTTTAAAAAGAAAAAAATAATAAATTGTGAATTTATCTTACAATTATTGATTTTTATTGCAGTGAATGATAATATATTTAAAAGACACATATGAAATAGAAAATACAATCGTAATATAGATTTTAAATAATATTAAAATGTTTTTTGAAAGCATCAGAATGGAGGATTTGTATGGCGGATAAAAAAAGAATCAAGGTTTGTGTAATATTCGGAGGTCAGTCACCGGAGCATGATATATCATGTATTTCGGCAGCATCGGTTATAAATAACTTAAATAAAGAAAAATACAGGATAATTACAATAGGAATAACAAAAAAAGGCGAATGGTTTTTATATAAAGGAAAAACATCAAGGATTGAAAACGGCGAATGGAAAAAAGACAGCAAGAATTTAAAAAAGGCAATTATTTCTCCCGATGCAAAAGATAAGGCAATATTTGTTTTTGATGAAGATAAAATAAAAAAAATAAAACCTGATATTGTATTTCCCGTACTTCATGGTGAATATGGCGAAGACGGAACAATACAGGGTTTGCTGGAATTGGCTGAGATGAAATATGTGGGAATGGGTGTTTGTTCTTCAGCAAATGCAATGGATAAATCATTTACTAAAATTATATTTAAGAATGCAGGTATACCTCAGGCAGATTGGATAACGGTAAATGCATATGAATTGGAAAATATTAATGAAACCGTATTAAGAGTGGAAAAAGAAATTGGATATCCATGCTTTGTAAAGCCTACATCTACAGGATCTTCTGTGGGTGTCGGAAAAGCAAAAAACAAAAAGGAACTGATTTCAGCTTTGAAAAATGCGGCAAAATACGGAAGAAAGATATTGGTTGAAGAAAATATCGACGGACATGAAGTGGAATGTTCCGTTTTGGGAAATGTAAATCCTAAGGCAGCAACGGTGGGAGAAATTATACCTGAAGTTGAATTTTATGATTTTGATGCAAAGTATAAAACAGGGACAACAAAACTCCAAATTCCGGCAAAACTGCCTACAGGTATAATAAATCAAATTAAAGAATATGCAGTGAGAGCATTTAAAGCTCTTGACGGCATGGGATTGGCAAGAGTGGATTTTTTTGTTAGATATAAGGATAATTCCATTGTTCTTAATGAAATTAATACTATGCCCGGATTTACAAGTATAAGTATGTATCCTAAATTATGGGAAGCAGTAGGCAAGAAATATTCGGAATTGCTGGATGAATTAATTGTACTTGGGATGAACAGAGTAAAATAAAATACGTGTATTCCTGTATGCCTGATACGGAGGGGTAATGTGAAAAACAATGCTAAAATATCAATTAAAAGTATGAGAGATAATGATGAAAATGATATTATAGAATTAGTGGTTGACGGCGGCTTTTATGAAAAAAACGGGAGTTGGTATATCTTTTATGATGAAAAAGAAGAAATGGGTATGCAAAACTGTTCCGTTATGATAAAAATTAATGAAGATAAAACCGTTGTGACAAGAAAAGGTGATTTTTATTCAAAGATGGAATATAAAGCCGGATGTTCCGACGAGTTTTTATACAATACTCCTTATGGAACAATGGAAATGATTTTGAAAACTCACAAAAATATATATTTTTTTGATCAGGGCGGCGGAAAATTAGAATTAGAATACAGTATCAAATTTCAGAATGAACAGAGCAAAAATACTTTAACAGTAAGTGTATGCAGTAATAAGTAAAATTATGATGGGGAAGAAGTACAGAAATGTTTTGAAGAAAGTGAGGCAAATTATATGACAATAAACAAAAGAGTAGCAGCAATATCAATGATTGTTATAATGCTTTTTGCTTCATCGGTGTATGCTGAAGAAGAACAAAGCAATGAATATACATATGTTGATAAACTATTCGGATATGCGTCGGAGATGTATGTTGATGAAACTTTAACAAAGGAAGAAATATTTGACAGGGCGCTGAATAAATACCTTGAAGAAAATCCGGATGCTGTTCTTGATATATTAAAAGCAGGATTTTCCGAAATAGATGATTATACTGAATTTTACACACCTGATGATTATCAACAGTATGTTGACAGTATAAATCATACTTTTTACGGAATAGGTGTTATAATTCAGAAAACAGGAAGCTATGTAGAATTGGTTCGTGTTCTTGATGATGGTGACGCAAAAGCTGTAGGAATGGAAATTGGAGATAAAATAATTAATGTTGACGGTATTGACATGAAAGATAAAACTGTTGACGAAGTACAGACAGCTATTGTAGGAGAATTGGGAACAACAGTAAATATAACTGTTTTGAGAGGAAAACAAGAACTTACATTTACTCTTACAAGAAAGGCGGTTAGCGCTACAACAGTTGATTATTTAATGCTTGATAATAATATAGCATATATTTCCATTTTAAATTTTGCACAGACAACATCTCAGGAATTTGCTGCGGTTCTTGAAGAATTGGACAAAAATAATATCACGCAAATTATTCTTGATATGAGAGATAATCCCGGAGGGTACTTGGTTTCTGCTGTGGAAATTGCTAATATGATTGTTCCGGAAGGAATAATTGTTCAGACAATGTACAGACAGAGTGAAAATAATGTAACATTCTATTCAGACCTTAAAGAAGCAAAATATAAGTTTGCTGTTTTGGTAAATGAAAATACCGCAAGTGCAGCGGAAATTCTTACCGGTGCAATGCAGGATTCGGGTATAGCTACTGTAATAGGGGAAACAACATACGGTAAAGCGGTTATCCAGGAAATGTATACATTAAAAGATGGCAATGCATTTAAAATCACAACAGGAAGATACCTGACAAGAAACGGCAGAGAAATAAATCATAAGGGACTTGAACCTGATGTGTATGTGGTTAATACAACGGAAGAAATTGATGTTTCAAAATATGATGAAATTGATTACTCTGTTGAGACCAGATTTGGTGATAAGTCGGAAAATATTTTGCCGGTAAAAGAAAGATTATATGTAATGGGATATTATTTAAGTAATATGGAAGATGTTTTTGATGCGGAACTTGAAGCTGCTGTTCTTGATTTCCAAATTTCAAAAGGACTCACTCCTACAGGGGCTCTTGACAGAATAACTATGGTTCAGATTGAAAATGAGTTTGCCCGGACTGAGGTTATGGTTGATAATCAGTTGTATGAGGCTTATGAATCATTTGGGGGAAACAAAGAAGATCTGATAAAATTCCTTGAAGGTGAAGAATAAAATTTTTGTAAAAACAAATTTGAAAATATATACTTTATAAATTTTAAAAAAAGTTATAAGGATAATAGACATAAAAAGCTGCTGTAAACATGGTTTTTACAACAGCTTTTTATATTTTTTAGAATGCATAAATAATTTTTTTTCTATATATCAAGAACAACCATTTGATGACAATTTATTTCATCCACTATATATTTTACTTTATTATTTTCCTGAATAAATGGAATATCTTTCTTTTGAGGAGCAAGATATACATTTTTAACTTTTTCCGGTATTTTTAACTCAACATCAATATTGTAAACGGGATATATATCTTCAATTATTTCTGTACTTTTACCGCGTCTTACAGGTACCGCATACAGTAAGTGATTAATATATCTGTTCTGTTGTTTCATTAATGTAGTAACACCCTGTGCGCCTAAGTTTGTTTTTATTGTTTTGTTATCGCCTAAAAGCAGGTCCAATGCATGAGTAACCATTCTTTTCAGTATAAGAGAGCCTACATCTGCATATTCATCAAATACCTGCCATGCTATGTATATTCCATCCTTTCCTAAAACCATGCCGGGTGCCGCATATTCGGGTTTGTTCGGAGTATGTCTGTGAGAGCAGAAATGTTCTATATCTCTGTTAAAGTACGGATTTTCACAGCCTCCTAATTCTGTACCTCCATTTAAGCTGACAACCTCTCCCTGAGAATAAAGTACATATGCAGAATCAAATAATCCCTCCATTTCAAAATCCGGTCTGAAATAGCTTGGTTTATATACATTTTCATTGCAGTAGTTTATGCCAAAATCAAAGGCAAATTCATCTTTATCAATATATAAACCACCCTTTCCGGTTGCAAGAATTTTACCGCCGTTTTTAAGAAAAGCATCAAGTTTTGACTTAAACTTTTCATCAACTCTCACAAGATCGGGAAGAATTATTACTTTGTATTTATTAAAATCAGAATCCATATCAACAACATCGAACAAATATTTACCTTCCAGTAGTATTCTTGCGGCTCCCGAATCTATCTGTGTTGTAGTACCTACCTGCCCCATTCCGAAGCAGCCTGCGAAGGATTCATATGAAAACAGTGCCACGTCTGTAACTTGTTTTACATTGTCAAGCCATTCTTCCTTTGTTTCCAATTCCGCATAGGCTTCACCAATCAATTTGTATGTTGCCATATCCATTTTCCCTTCGGGATGCAGCTGATCTCCGATTGATGATTTTGCACCGTTTGCTGCATTCAAACTTACTTCATATTTTAACGCATTAGGGTGTTTGAAACCTCCGAATTCACCCCAACTATGATGAAATTTTCCGGTCATGCCTAAAAAATCCATTCCAAGATTTTGTACATACCTTGCGGATAATGGGAAATGATCATAACCCCATCCGCCTGTGGGCAATGACTCAAGTTCTAAATGCGTATTCATTTCTGCAATATCACGGCGTCCCCCGGCAATATGTCCGCCGTTATGAAATACAGGTAAACCTGGTTTTACCGAATCTATCGTTTCCCTTACCCGTTTTGTATAGTTGGCGTAAACTCTTTGTGCCAATTCATAAACTGCTTTCGGATCTTTTGGACTTTTTCCCTCATCATGTAAAGTCTTGCGGCAATTATGACAATAACAGGTCTGAATACCTACAATATCAAGAAATATTCCGTCAGCGTCGTAATTTTCGCATACTTCTTTTATCTGTGCCAAAAGATAATCAAGATAAGGTGTATTCATACAGAATTTATGATAACCCGGTGTCAGAAAATCCTGTACCCATGTAGTATTGTCATGTTCATCTCTTACAAGCCATTCAGGATGTCTTCTTGCATATTTTTCATCTAATCCGGCAGAGATATATACAGGTGTTTTGACACCTATTTCGTGTGCCGCATCTATTTCTTCCTTTAACAGGTCAAATTTTAAATTCGGGTGCATTTCATTTGCCTTTGTAGGATGGTATGCCCATCCGTGATGACATTTTGAAAATACCGTTATAGAATTTACATGTCCGGTCTTTAAAGCCTCCTGAAATTGTTTTTTGTCAAATTGGCTTCCGATACCATCTATGGCTTCGCTCGTATGGAAGTCTAAGTGAACTTGTCTGAAATTCATATTTATTCTCCTTTTCGTGTTTTGTATTATAATTATGATAATATTGTGGATTTTAAGACGAATTTTTAATA
>CASFSH010000142.1 GCA_949297205.1 uncultured Bacillota bacterium
CTGTCCTTTGCATAGCTGTAAACACTGTATCCCTTTTTTGAACTGTCCATATGTACGTCTTTTCCGTCAAATGTCATGCCTGCGGTAAGCTTATTCTTTGCCGTTGTTGTACGGTAATTCGGTTTTATTGTGCTGTCATTATAAGTCAGTCCGAAATGTGCCTGGTCATAGGTCATATCGGGATCCGGCACCAAATCTTTTAACTGATACTTCATCATCATATCAGCCCTACCGTCCTCGTCAAACATAACCATAAGCCTTGTTTCGTATGCCGCCTGCTGATATTCATCGATTGTACCGTTCTCATTTGTAAAGTTTGCATAGCCCGTTTCCGTTATCCATATCGGAAGGCTTGCGCCGCACATCGCATCAACAACGCAGTCCATAACCTGCTTAAAGCTGTAAGGATGCTCGTCCACCGCAACCTTGGACAGATCCGGATACGGATGCACACTTACGGCATCCATATACGGTGCGCCTCCGGCTTCGAATACCTGTTTCATAAATGTTGCTTCAACAGCATTCGGCCACCATATGCCCGCCTGAGAAACGCCGAGAACAACAGCGTTGGGGTCTGCGGCTTTGATTGCCGGATATGCCGCCTTGATCAGCTTTACATAGTCACTTCCCCAAATATGATTGAGAGAGTTAGGCTCGTTAAACATTTCATAATATTTAACCTTGCCTTTTAACTGTCCCACAACATAGGCGCAGAAATTGGCAAAACCTTTTACCTCCTCGTCGGTTTTTGGAAATTCATTTGTACCGTAAAGTGCATTGTTTCCCGAAAGAACGACCAAAGCCTCTATACCGTTCTCCTTTATCGTATCGATTCTGTCCATCGATAACTTTGGTATTTCGTAAACTCCTTTCTCTTTTTCTATCGTGTTCCATCCTATAGTACTGCGGAAAAGAGAATAACCGCCGTTCTTCATGTTTTTTATATCCTTATCCGTGTAAGTAATTGTTCCGAGAAAGTGTTCGTTGATACCCTGATTGTTTAAAATCAGGGTATCTCCCGAACAATAAAAGTTTATTTCCTCACTATAGTCAATGCCGCTTACTTTAACTCCGTAGGTAAATACATAATCACCCACCGAAAAATCAATCATATGCAGTAATTTTTTTTCTGTTGTTTTGCCGGCGAGCTTTTCGGTTGTATCTCTGCTCCACAGAACATTATTATATGCGTCCTTAAGACTGATTGTTACAGTAAATGATCTCGTTAAAGATGAGCTATTAGAAACATCAAATGATATTGCGTCAAGTTCCTCAGAGGAATACACACCGTTTTTCTCAATTGAAACACTTATTTTTATCGGAGAGTTTTCCCAATTACCCGCCAATACCGCAGATGTAAAAATCATATTGAATATTAACATCACAATGAGTATACCCGACGTAATTTTGATTTTTTTCATACCAGGCTCCTTTTTTAATCCTTAATTAATCTCATAGGCTTCCGAAACGGGAATCATCGTATCGAGTCCGTCCCAGAAGAATACCTTCATCTGTGTTGCTCCGCTGATAGCAGGAACCGCAGTGTTGATCGTTATTGTATCGTTCACCACATCGGCACCGCGGCTGACCGCCGTATACTGTGAACCCAAAAATTCATTTCCGTTATAGTATGCCGTAATAATATATCCCTCTAAAGCTTTTCCCGTAGAATTCTTATAATTTGCGGTTACTGTTACAGTCTTTCCTGCTGCAATCTGAGTGACAGATGTCAGCGGCTGTCCGTCGCACTGTACGGACGTAAACTCACCGTACATTTCTCCGGCTTCTGTTTTGAACGATTCCGTTACAGCGTTTGCAATAGCTTCACCCGTATATGCCTTGACGCCGGCACCGATGTTTATTTGATATACTGTTTTAGGCTTTAAAACGTTGCTCAATTTAATTGTAAATACATTATCCGAAAGCTCGCCCGTATATGCCACAGGTTCACCGTCGACGGTTATTGTTACGTTTTCATTTAGCGACTGCGCATTCATAACTGTACTAAATGTAAGTACTATTTTATCCGTTACGGTTGATATAGCTTCCAGATCGGTCTGCGAATTATTTCCCTTGTAGAATGCCAATCCGTCCGCTGTAAGAGCAGGTGTACCGCATTTTTGTTCAACCTTAATCTCGTCAAAGTAAAGATCGTTATAGGCTCCGTCTATCCTGTATGAATACATTCCAAATCCGCAGAATGTCGCTGCTCCGCTAAAATTCTTAGATATCTTGCAAATCTCCGCACCGCTGTTATGTTCCGTGATTGTATAATCCATCTTCTCGGCTATTCTGTCTATGGTTGCATTAAGCTTATACCATGTATCGACTGAAATTGTTTTACTTTCATCGTCGCCTATCTTAAGTTGATTAATATTTACAATATTCTGATTACCGTTCGACTCTTGACCTTCGACGCTATAAAGCATTTTTATATCGAAATTTGTTTTCTCATTAGCCGCCTTGAACATAATCGTAAAATCAATAATGTTTAACTCCGGCGCTATATTTTCATATATCCAGTTTATATTGTCCATGTTTCCCACAGGTAACATTTTCATTGCATTGCCTACGCCATCCGCAACAATTTCGGAAGCATCTGAATAGAACATTCTCCATGCATCCTTCTTCACATCTTTAAAGAGACTTCCTTCAGCATAGTCGTTAAAGTTTTCTTCAAAGATAGTGATTTTCGGCGGCAGCTTTGGAAGCGCCGGCTTGCTGTCTGTCTGAGTTACGGAGATCTCATCAAAATATAAGGGAACCTCCGGTGTATAACTTTGAATCTTAAAAGAGGTAAAGTTCTTCACATCTCCGATATCCGCTAATTTGCCGACAGCAACTGCCGTACCGCTCATATCCTTTACCGCCCAATCCACTGTTCCGGCTATTGTGTCAACAACCGCATATAATTCATACCACGCTTCACTGAGCTGCGTTCCGTCACCGGTTATTTTTAAATCGTTTACATTCACAA